>CALBXO010000519.1 GCA_937890335.1 uncultured Pseudomonadota bacterium
CGCGATGGTGGTCCTGGTAGATCTCCTGCGAGTCGGCGACCAGGTTGCGGATGACCTTCTGGGCCCGCTGCTTCTTGAGGGCGAGCAGCGCCCGGATGGGCAACGAGCGCAAGAGGTGCGAGTCGGGAATGGTCACCCCCGTCGGCAGCTTTGCCTGGTACGTGCAACGCACCTCGACGTCCTCCGGCGTGACCCGAATGACTGTACCCAACTCACGCTGACTGCTGATCAGGAAGTAGTCGCTCTCGAGGAACGCGCCTGGGATTCGGGTGCGGCGGTTGTCCGTCGCCGGGAGCTCTTCGAGCCACTCGGCGGCCTCCGTCATCGGCTCGGCGCCGGACGTGTCCACGCCGTACATCGTGCCCAGCATCTTGAACGCTTTCTTGTGGTCGCTCAGGAAGAAGTCGAACAAGCCCATGGACGCAGAGTACCGCAAAGGCGCCCGCGAAGGGAGGCCCCCGGCCCCACGGCTTGCACTGCCTGGGGTTGCGGACGCAGTATCGCCACCATGCTCAGCCACAAGGTCCAAGCTGCGTTCGCAGAACATAACCTCAGCCGTCGCCTGGACGCGCTCAATAAGGCCGAATCCCATTTTGTGGGACTGGAGCGGCGCCTGGCCGAGACGAAGTCACGGGTCGGACTCTGGGACCGGCTGTGGATCTTCACGAGCTCGGACGACGAACAACTCGAGTCGAAGCTCGAGCGGGAGGTGCAGGCCGCGAGCGCTGAGCTGGACGAACTTCGACGGGCCGTGAGCGCCGACATCGACGCCATCGGGTCCGCCTTCCCTCCGGTCGAAATCTGGCAGCGGATCGACACCTGCGAGGCGTTGGCGCGACGCCAGTTGAAGTTCAGCGGGACCGACTTCTTCGGCAAGCGCGCCCCCAGACCCAGCAAACTCATCGCCGCGCTCGAAGAACTCGCCCATCGAATCCTCGAGATCTGGGTCCCAGATTTCGACGGCGACGCCCTCGTAGCTACCCTTCGCGACGAAGAGGCCGCGCGCGCACTCGCCGAGAGCAGCGAGACCATCGCACGTCACGACGAGCGGCTCGGCTACGCCCCCATCAACCAACAGGCACTACTGGCGCTCGTGGCCGGCGAATTGCTCCAGGGCGGCTACTTCAGCGCCGAGGAGGAGCTCGCGCGCCTCAAGGAGCTCAAAGAACGCCACGAAGCCGAGCTCGCCGACGCCCGCGGCGCGGTGACAGTGTGGTCCAGCCTCAATGTGTTCACGGACTCCGAAGAGGAGAAAGTCGCTGAGGCCGCGGTCCGACAACGCTTCGAGACCCAGCGAAAGCTCGCCGGCACCGAGGCCGAGAACCGCCTGTTGCTCGCGAGTTTCCTGGACACGTTCCCGCCGCTGAGCGTGCACCGCCGGATCGGCGCGGTCCTCGGCGCCATCGGCACGCTGCACGTGGAAGAGACCCGCGACGTGCGCCCGGATGGTACCGCCAGTATGCGCCAGGTGGTCGCGCCACGCGCCCTCGTACTGCACACGATCGCGGCCCTCAGGCGTGCGTTCATCGGCGCGTTCCCCGGGCTGCCCATGCCGTCGCTCGTGTCGCGCGGCGCCGATTGGGGCGGCGGCCCGACGGCCATGATCGGCTCCCCCCGCAACGAGATCCTGCGCGACTTCACGGCGGCCATGGACCGCCGCGACGGCGACGTGGCTCTGCAGCAATGCGCCAACCACGCCGCCATGCTCCGGGGCATCTCGCGGACCGAGCGGCGACTCGCGAACGAGATCTCATGGCTCGACCGGGCGGTGTTCTGGGACGACTCCCACGAAGAGGCGCAAACCCGGCTGATCTCCCGCAGACGCAAGTTCCACAAAGAGGCCATGGTGCAGGGCTGGGCCGAGCTCGTCGGGATCGCCGCCACCGCATCACGCGAGCAGCCGCCATTGCTCGTGCGCGATCTCTCCGTGAACTGCGCGCTGCACATCAAGTCCATCGGCACCACGAGCGGCTGCAGCGTCAACCACCACCGCGACGACGCGGTGGCCCTGATTGACTCGATTCGTGGGGTCCTCGGCGACGCCTACGGCCTGCGCGGTGACCGCTCCACCTTCATGCACGACGTAGCCGTGAGCCTGTCGTCGCGGCCCAAGACGACCTACGAGCCCGCAGTCTTCCGCACCCGCCCCTACCATGAGGTCGTGGAGCTCGTGGCGCAGCCGCTGCGCAACACTGGGTTCCTGGGCGAGTACAACGGGTTCTCTGAGGCCAGCCACACCTGGAACAAGACCAAGGAAGAAGAGGAGGCGCTCGGCGAAAAGATCAGCTTCTGGGATTGGGTGAACTTCTTCACCGACACCCCGGAGGAGGCCCAGCGCAAGGACGTCCGGCGGGAACTCAAGGGACTGGAGGCCGACTTTCAGGCGCGTTCCGCCGCGGTCAACGCCAAGTTCGATCGCGCCCTGGACTACTACCCCCCAGCGCGCCTCTACTACCGCACGCACGCCGTCGGCGAGGCGCTGCTTCGGATCTACTCCCGGTGGGTGACCCGAACGCATACGGACAGCAAGGGCAATACGCGGACGACACGGACCTGCGAGATCTATGGCAAGAAGGCCGCCGCAGAAGCCATGCGGCAGTGGAACGTCGATCTGGTGCACAGCTTTGGCGCGCTTCCCGATGTGCACGAGTGCCTGGAGCGCTGGGTCTCGTACGGCGGTCTCAACGCCGGCGCCTGAGACGGTGCGAACGTCGGGCTCCCTACCCGATGGCCGGAAGGCGAATCTCAAACCGGGTCCCGCCGTCCTCTGACAGGGGAGACTGCACGGTGATGTCGCCCCCGTGATCGATGACCGTCTTGCGCACGATGGGCAGGCCAAGGCCGGTCCCGTCGCCCTTGGTCGTGAAGTAGGGCTGAAACAGGAGCGCCAGGTTCTCCGGCGCGATCCCAGGCCCCGAGTCCTCCACCTGGATCGCCACCTCGTCCCCCTGCCGGGACACGCGCACGCACACGCTGCCCGCCCGCGGGAGCCCCGCGCCGTCCACTGCGTGCGCCGCATTCTGCACCAGATTGTCCAGGCAGCGCCGCATCAATGTGGTGTCGACGTCCGCGACGAGCTCGGCACCCTCGGCATCAAACGCAACCACATACTCCGCAAATTGCGGGCTGGTCTTCAGGAAGTCGGCCACATACCGTCGCACCTCGACAGGCTCGGGCTCCACCCGCGGAAGGCGCGCAAAATCGCGGAACTCCTGCACCAGCCTGCGCAGCGCGCCGACCTCCTCAGTTACTATCTCCAACGAGTCCGATACCAGCGAGCGGTAGCGGGGCGGATCCTCGGCGTACGCGTCGAACTTCCGGTCGAGCTGCTGCACAGCCAGCAGGATGGGCGTCAGTGGGTTCTTGATCTCGTGGGCCAGGCGGCGCGCGATCTCCTGCCAGGCGGAAACCCGCTCCAGGTAGGCAACCCGATCCCGTGACTGACGCAGTTCGCCCACCATGCCATTGAACGCCCGGGTCAAGTCGGCGATCTCATCGGAGCCGCGCACCGCCACTTCGTGGTCCAGGTCTCCCGCCGCCACCACGGCCGTCGCAGCGTGCAACCGCGCCAGACGCCCGGTAGTCCCCCGAGCGAGCAGGACGCCGAGCAGGACGGCCAGCAGCAACGCACCGAGGGACGACGCGACGAAGGCCCGTGAGTACGCGCCCGACAGAGACGCCTGCCGCGCGTCCATGTTCTCAAACGTCTCCTGGACACCGCCGAGGGCCTGGTAGTCGTGGAAGAGCGACCAGGGCACGACCACCGTCGCCCGCAGCGTCCACTCTGTGCCGTCCGCGCCGCGGAGTGTCCGGGTCGCCTCGCGCCCGCGCCACTGGGCCTCCGGGTAGCTCCCCGAGCGGTCCACCACGATCTTCGCCGGCCCCTCGACCGACAAGTACGCGACGCCCTGGTGCTCGCCCGACCCCGCCTGCGCACGGGCCGCCAGCACCTCACGAACCTTGCGGTCGTTGCCCAGTGCGGCGACGAGAGCCTCGTCGTGGGCCAGCGCCGTGACCCACAGGCCAATGGCCTCCCGGCGCAGAGAGATGTAGTTGCGGTAGACCTCGGTCGAGCGCGCGAGGCTCCCTTTGACCCGGTCGTCCAGGCCAATGGCCACGGTCTCCTGTACCAATTGGTCCACGACGATGACGCCAATCCCAACCGGGATCACGGCGACCAGCATCATCAGCGATACGACCTTCCACAGAAAGCGGTTCATGGCTTCCCACCTACGACGAACGCCGGCGTGCGCGCGCGGAATGCGCGCTCGGCGGCCCCTGGCCTGATGTTGACGAACAGCGACACGAACGTCCCGAACAGGGACCGGTCGCCGCTCGTGAAGGTGCGGTCCGCACCTCGGCTGCGGGCAATCCAGGACCGGATCGCCGCCTCTTCCTTGTCCCCAATGGGGTTCACTTCCAGGATGACGTCGGCGTAGTACCGCCCGGGCGGCAGGCCATCCACGATGGTCATGTCATCGAACACGGAGAGCAGCTCTACCACCTTGGTCGCGCTGCGGCTGGTGGTCTTCTCGCCGCTGCGATCGTTCTGGTAGACGTAGTACTCCTCGTCCCACAGTTCGTAGACCTCCACGAGTCGGAGCGCGGCGAGCGCCACAGGCTCGTCGTCTGCGGTGCGCCGGATGTACACGCGGTACACCAGCCGGTTCACGAACCCACTGCGCAGCTTCTCCAGGAGCTTCGCGTCAAAGTTGGCCTGCAGGTCCAGGCTGCAACGCACCTCCCCCTCCACCTGCCGGCACTTCACCTCCGGTCGGTCCTGCGACTGGACCGGAGACATGGCGAGCCACACCGCCAACGCCGACGCGGCGGTGGCGAGCCAGAGCGCGTATGGAGACCGTCGGGTCAAAACGGCACCAGGGCCAGAGCGTTCGCGAAGCTCAGCCCAAACACGCCAACCGGCGTCTCCGCCCGGAAGCCCACGTCAAACGTCATGTCCACGGGAAAGACCCGCGGACCAGGGCCGTCGTTGGGGCTGCGCACACCCAGACTCGCCTCGCGCGAGCCGGGGAGATCGCCCGGTGTGGTCATCCCAAACAGCCCGGCGCCGAGAAAGAACTCCACGCGGTAGAGCGGCGCGCGCCCCTGAAAGATGGGGACTCCGTACTCGACGGTGCCTCCAGCCAGGACGGACTCGTACGCCAGGTGTCCCGCGCCGGTCCGGAAGAGATCTGCCGACGGGCGCGACGCGAAGTTCAACTCCAGGTCTCGCGACGGGACCAGGGCGGACACATCCCCCACAAAGAACCGCTCGAAGAACGGTGCGTCCCCGTGGATGTACCCGCCAAACAGCTCAAACCGCACCACGTGCCCGGGCGCGCCAAACCGCAGCGCTTTGTGGTAGGCGGTCCGCAGCACCGCCTTGAAGTAGTCGTAGTCGCTCCCCAGCGCCGCGTGGCTGCCGCCAATCTGCAGGTTGAGCCGGTACCCGCGCGTCGCGGCCAGCGGGTTGTCGCGGGTGTCGTGGTCCAGACTCAGACGCAGGTAGGGGTGGTGCGACGTGCCGTCGCGCAGCGCGCCGGAGGTGTACTCCGGGAGCTCCGAGCGCGCCTCGATGTGCTCGTACCCCACGTCCAGGAACACACCGAGCAAGGACAGCGGGTAGACGCCGCCCCCGAGCTCACCGCCGGCACGTCGGTAGTTGAGCAGGGGCACATCGTCCGCACCCGAGGTCGTCTCCTGGGGTGTATTGCGGAGAAAGATCGGCTCCGCTCCGTCTCGGAAACGAGCGGTCCCGGCGATGCGCAGGGGTAGATTGAAGGCGTATGGATCTGCCAGGCGCGCCTCGGCGCCCCACTGCCCGTTCCCCACGACGCCGGCGGCGCCCAGCGACAGCCCGCGGCCGAGGAAATTCCCCTCCACCACGTCCGCCCCACCCCAAAACGGATGGCGCGGGGAGCTACCCAGAAACACGTCCGACAGGATGATGGTGTTGCGCTCCCGGACCTCCACCACCAGCACCACATGGCCGCGCTCGCCGCCCCGCTCCAGCCGGACATCCACGTCCTCAAAATAGCCGGTGCCCAGCAGGCGCAGCTTGACCGGCTCGAGCGCGGCCAGATCCACCGTCTGACCAACCTCCACACCGGCCAGGTCCCGCACGAACGCGGTGTCCGTCTTCTGGTTTCCCCGCACCTCAATGCCGTCGAGCACATACATGATCGCGGGATAGTCGGGCTCAGCCTGGACAGGTTGGCCCCAACCGAAGCAACACAAGACCGCCAGTACGGCGGCGGTAGCTTGCGTCACCAGGTGCCGTGTTTTACCGTCGCTTCCGCGAAAACGGGTTACGCCGTCTCTCATGCCTGCTCCGGCCGCTGGGCCGCTGCGTTACCGGGTGGGAACGTGTCACTGACAAAATCCAAGCTGATCGACATCATCGCTGAACGGGCCGATGTGTCGCGCAAACGCGCTGAGAAGGTGGTCAACACCGTCTTTGGCTCCATGTCCGAGAGCCTGGTGGAAGGCCGCCGGATCGAGATGCGGGGCTTTGGAAGCTTCACGGTGAAAGAGTACCCCGCTTACGTCGGTCGGAACCCCCGAACCGGAAAGCAGGTGCCGGTGCCGGCCAAGCGCGCCATCAAGTTCAAAGTCGGCAAGGATCTGGCCCTGCTCGTCAACGATACCCCTGAGTAGGACGCCCGTCTCAGGGAGACGTGGCGCCCTCGTGGCCTGACTTCACTCGAACAGATCCAACCGAATTGCCCGGTAGCCGCGCTCGTGCAGCGTCAGCAGTGCCGGCCCGTGTCCGGCCGCGCCCCGCGGGTCCACAACTGCGGCTACCACTTTGCCCAGCTTCTCGTCACCACCCAGGTCAAGCAGTCGGACGATCCTGCCATCTGCCGTTCGGCAGACCGCCAGGAAACGCCGCCCTGCCAGAATCAATCTGCGGCCGTCGGGTGTGATGGTAACGGCATCCCAGGTGGTTGACGAGAGCTTGCCGGCCGGGCTCGGCACCTGGATGACTCGGTTGCTGGCGCCGTTGGGTCCGTAGACCAACTCCAGCGTCCGCGCGGTGCTGTACACCGCCGTGAAGAGGGCGCCGCGGGAGGCGGTCCACGGACCGACCGCGACGACGGCCGGGTCGCCCACCGTGACCGTCATCGCCCCTTCAAAACCATTGAGCTTCTCGGTATCGGCCACGCGCAGCACGCGCCCACGAGGGTCCGAGACGACAAGGACTTCCCCCTCCGGCGACATGCCGAGCACCCGGGTTCCCCCTGCAAGCGCGACCGGCCCGCGGGGCGCGCCACGCTTGACGGCGCCGCGCGTCGCATACGGCGTCACATCGCCAAAGTCGTCCGCTACCAGCAGGGTGTCACCGGCAAACGCCATGGCGATCACACCGGGCCCCGACAGCGCTGGCGCGGCGTGAACTTTCTGATCTTTGAGGTTCGCGAACAACAGCTGGCCCCGGACATTTCCGAGCGCTACGTACCGCCCCCGCGGGTCCACGGCGACGGCCGAGACATCGGCGAGCGGTAGCCTCCCCGAGCCAACGACCGCGGGGCCCGCCGCGCGCACTCGGCCCAGCGCCTCCGTGCCGGCCCCGACGTGCGGATGGTTTGTCTCCGACGCGACCTGCGCAAACGCCTCCAGCTGGGCGAGCGCCTCGGCGTGGTTGCCGAGCTCCTCCGCGATCAGGCCCGCTGCGAAGCGACGGTCGGCCTCGGGAACGAAGACGGTGGTGTCACTGAGAAACTGCTGCCCGCCCGCGTCTGCGAGCAACCCATCGAGCAGGTATCCGCGGGCGACGCTGTGGTTCCCGCGTCGCTCCTCGGACAGCGCCATGCCGAAGAGCGCGTGTGGGTAACTCGGGCTAAACTCCAGCGCCCGCCGGTACTCCGCGCTGGCCCGCTCAAGCTCGCCGAGAGCCATGGAGATCTCGGCGGAACCCGCCAGGTAGGTAGACTCGTGAAGCCCGCCACGGGCCCGCTGCAGGGCGCCCGCATAGGCACGCCGTGCGCCCTCGAGCTCTCCAAGACGGGACAGGCACAGCGCCAGATCGTAGTGTACGTACTCCGCCGGGACGCCAGGCACCTCGACACCCATGGCCAGGACGGATTCCAGCAGCTCTCGGGCCTGTGCCTCGCGACCACCCCGGGACATCTGCACGGCGCGGAAATAGAGCGTACCGGGGTGGTCCGGTGCGCGACGAGACAGCGCCCCGACGACCTCGGCAAAGGCGGCCCGGTCGCGCCCATTGGACGCGGCGAGCGCTTGAAACAGCAATCTCTCGACATCGCTGCTGTCGTCGGCCACCGCGGGCTGCGACCAAAACGCACCGCCCCCGTCCTGGGCCCACGCCTGGCTGCCCGGAAGAACAAAGATCACGCATAGCGCGGCGGCCCGCGCGAGGGAGATTTGTAGAGAGCAGGTCACGACAAGAGCAACGCGCGCCACAGTCTGTGGGATTCCCGTGTCACTGACAGGCGCCACCCTCGCAGACCTGACCATTTCCGCACTGCGCGTCGCGCACGCACTCCGGGTTCTCGCTGGGCAGGCACAGGCCAATCACACAGTCCAGGTTTGGCCCACACTCCACGTCGCTCCCGCAGCCGTTGGGGTTGTTGCAGAAACCATTGTCACACTCGAGCCCGGGCGGGCCGAACTGGCACTCCTGATCGGTGGTGCAGGTAGGCACCGGTACGCATTGACCCTGAAAGCACTCGACCGGAGCCTGCCCCATCTGCACATCGGTGGAGAAGAGGATCGCGTCGTTCTGCGCCTGCCAGATCTCCGCGTTGCGTCCGGGTACGGTGAGTCCATAGGCGCCCTCCGCGTTCTCGACGCCCTGCGTCACGCCGGCTTGCCCATCGCGATTGGGCGCACAGTTCACGCAGATGACCTCGGCCTGGTTGGTTCCCTCCAGCAAGACAATCTGCGCCGTGACGAGCGTCTCGTTGTCGGCGAAGTGGGGCACGTCCTGCCACGTGATGATGAGCTCGCGGTTGGGCGCCCGCCCAGCGATTCCCCACGTCACCTGCCCGCCAGCGGACGGATTC
>CALBXO010000520.1 GCA_937890335.1 uncultured Pseudomonadota bacterium
GTTGTTGCCGTTGTTGCCGTTGTTGCCGTTGTTGGCCACACCGTTGTTGCCGGCATCGTCGTCGTCGTCACCGCAAGCGGGGGCGAAGGCGACCAGGCTCACACAGAGAAGTCCGAAAAGAATCTTGCGGTTCATCACTCACCTCCCGTCGTGCTGCGGTCCAGGCCCATACGGTTCGTGCGACCGTAGACCTGGAGCGTCGTGGAGGTATCAAAGACGGTGTTCAGCACATCCACCACGATGGTCAAGGTGCCCAGGGGCGCGAAAAAGTCCGTGCCCTCGTCGTCGAGCAGAATGCCGACCATGTTCGGATCTCCAACGACGGCGAAGAATGCGTCGAGGTCGAAGAAGAAAGGGTCATCGCGGAGACCGGCAAACACGCGGATGTCGTCGTTGGTGGCGTCACCGCGGTCGATCCCGTTGAAATCAACGGTCTTCGACGAGCCGTTGGGCGCCGTGCAGGTCATCGTCTGGGAGTCGCCCACACCGGCGGCGGTGCAGATGATGTCCTTACGGGCCTGTCCTTCGCCCCCGTCGCGAATCCAGAATTGGTACTGGACGTTCGGCGAGAACCGACTGTCGACGTCCGCCGCCGGCACTACGGTCATCACGAACACGGTACGCTTCACATTGGTCGCGTCCGGGTCTTTGCTCCGGAACGCGTAGACATCGTTGATGTCCGCGGCCGGGTCGGCGACAACGCCGGGCGAGTCCAGGTGGTCGGCTGCCATGGCCGGGGCCGTCCATACGGACCCTACCAGCATGGCGGCGACCAGCCAGCCTGCTTTCCTCTTCATCTGCACAGAGCCTCCTACACGAGCTCCCGACAGCATCTGTGTCGGGCCTGCCATTCCGGCAGAGTTGGTGAACTATCGACGTCGCACACCGATTTGGGCACGGCGTCTCTCCTCCTGGATGCGTTCGAATGGCCGGATTATGCAACCGACCTGATCGGTTCGCAAACTCATTGCGCATACGCACGCGCAAGGCCGGCACTGACGGTCCCCACGGACGAGTCCAGAAGGGGTACGACGCAGCCTTGCCGGCGGATCATCGGCGACCGGCACTTTTTCCATGAATCTCGGCGAGCCGTTTTTGCACAGACGGCCGCAACGGCCAGGGTCGTATCAGTCTTCCTCAAAACCGTATCGGATGAGCTTCTTCCAAAGCGTCGTACGGTTGATCCCCAGAATCCGCGCCGTCTGGGACTTGTTTCCCTCGCAACGTTCGAGCGTCCGCAGGATGTGCCTGCGCTCAACCTCCTCCAGCGGCAGGTCCTCGAACGCGTAGCCCGCAGTGGCCGGCGCAGACAGGGGCCCGCCGCTGCCCGGTTGCAGCACCATCAGGTCCTCCGCCGACAGCATGTCCGAGGGGGCGAGGGTCGCCGCGCGCAGCAGCGTGTTGCGAAACTCGCGCACATTGCCTGGCCACCGGTGGCTGTGCAGCGCATGGACGGCCGAGGGGCTCAGTCTCAGGGGACCACGTCCGAGCCGCGTCGAAAACTCGGCAAGAAACGCGTCGGCCAGGGGTTCGAGGTCCTCGGGGCGGTCGCGCAGCGGCGGAATCCGCAGCTGGAACACATTGAGTCGGTAGAACAGGTCCTCGCGGAACGATCCGACGGTCACGCCCTCTTCCAGATCGCGGTGGGTCGCGGCGATGATCCGAACGTCCACCGGGACGCCGCGCACTCCGCCCACCGGCTTGAGCTCACCCTCTTGCAGCACACGCAGCAGCTTTGGTTGCAGTCCCAGCGCCAGATCTCCGATCTCGTCGAGGAACAGCGTGCCCTTGTCGGCGTATTGAAACAGCCCCGACTTCTGACTCGTGGCGCCAGTGAACGCGCCTTTGACGTGTCCAAAGAGCTCGGACTCCATCAGTGAGTCCACGAGCGCCGAGCAGTTCACCGGAACAAACACTTTGCTGCTTCGGCGGCTGAAATGATGAATGGCCCGTGCGAAGAGCTCCTTGCCGGTACCGCTCTCCCCGGTGATGAGCACCGTCGCGTCGGTCCGCGCCACACGCTCCACCATCGCGAAGAGTCGCAGCATGACCTCGGACCGTGCCACCAGTCCCGCGAGCCGCTCCACCTCCGCCGTCTCCCCAGTCCCGTGGCGCTGGGACATACCAGGCTCCCACCCCTCCAGCGCAGTCGCCACGGCGGCGCGCAGCTCGCTGGGCGTGAACGGTTTGGTCACGTAGTTGAGGGCACCCAGGCGCATCCCCTCCACCGCTGTGTCCAGCGTGGGGTACCCTGTCATCAGGATTACGCGTTGGGACGGCGACAGGTCCCGAACCGCAGCGAGAAACTCCAGCCCGCTGATGGGCTTCATCTTGATGTCGGTAAGGACAAGGTCCACTACGGCGGAGCCGAGTCCGGTCTCGAGCCGACGCAGCGCGGCCCCCGCATCCGCCGCGGATTCTGCGGTGTACCCGGAGCGCCGCAGGACGTCACAGCACAATTGGCGGACGCCGGGCTCATCGTCGACAACAAGAATGTGGGGCTTTTCCGCCAAATCAGCTGGCCTTGCGCGCTGCCGTCACGGCGGGGCGCTCCCGACAGGTTTGCCGCCGGTTCGGGTGCTTGTCCAGCCCGCGCACAAAGCGACTGCCGGGCTGTTGGCATGCGTCGATGGCCGCATCCACCGCGCCAAAGACATCGTCCAACGTCGAGAGCCTGGCCAACCGCCCCTTCAGAACCGCCTCGCCCGGCGTCTGACGGAAGTACCAGAGCAGATGCTTGCGAATCTGAAGCGCCGTTCGGCTCTCACCGTAGGTGTCGGCGTAGAGCTCGACGTGCCGGCGGATAACCTCACCACGTTCGTCCACCGTCGGCTCGCCGGGCACTTCGTTCCCCGCAAAGTGAGCCCGCAGCTCCCGAAACACCCACGGGTACCCCATGCAGCCCCGTCCAACCATCACGGCGGCACAGCCTGTGGCCATCATCCGATCGGCGCTGGCCGCGTCCCGCACATCCCCGTTGCCGATGACGGGCAACGAGACCGCCTGCACCAGCTGCGCGACCGACCCCAGATCCGCGTGGCCCTCAAACCCATCTTTCTGGGTGCGCCCGTGGATCGTGATCGCCGCGCCTCCGGCGTCCTCGATGGCCCGACCGACCTCAACGGCGCTGCTGTCCTGCCAGCCGGCGCGAATCTTCGCCATCACCGGAATGCTCACCGCGCCAGCCATGGCCCGCACAATCTCGCCGATGCGTTCCGGTCGGCGCAGCAGCGCAGCGCCGAGCCCGTTGCGCACGACCTTCTTCATGGGACAGCCAAAGTTGATGTCCACCATGTCTGCCCCGGCCCGCTCCACGATCGCGGCGGCGCGGGCCATCGTCTCCGGATCGCCGCCAAACAGCTGGACGGCCACAGGATGTTCCGTCGGCCGGATGTCGAGCATCTCCAGGCTGCGGACACCGCCCTTGACGAGCTCCGCAGCGTGAATCATCTCGGTGACGACGAGGCCAGCCCCCATCTCCCTGCACAGCAGGCGGAACGGCGGATTGGTGACCGCGGCCATCGGGGCCAGGACCACGGGGACGTCCATCTGAATGGCGCCGATGGACCAGGCGCTCACGACGACTCGCCGCCGATGTCCTTGAGCGCCTCGGCCTGGAAGTGCTGCATCAACGGCTCGAGGACCTCGTCCAGCGCGCCTTCCACGATCTGGTCGAGCTTGTAGATGGTCAGGTTGATGCGGTGGTCCGAGACCCGATTCTGCGGGTAGTTGTAGGTCCGGATGCGCTCGGACCGGTCCCCGCTGCCAACCTGCTGGCGCCGGACATCCGCGATGTCGTCGGCCTGCGACTGCCGCTCGAACTCGAGCAAGCGCGTCTTGAGGATCTTGAGCGCCCGCGCCTTGTTCTTGTGCTGGCTCTTCTCATCCTGGCAGGACACGACCATCCCACTCGGGATGTGTGTGATGCGGATGGCAGACTCCGTCTTGTTGACGTGCTGGCCACCGGCCCCGCTGGCCCGGAACGTATCGATGCGCAGATCCGTGTCAGACACCTGCACGTCGACCTCCTCGGCCTCCGGCATTACGGCGACGGTGCAGGCGGAGGTGTGGATGCGGCCCTGGCTCTCAGTCGCCGGCACCCGCTGCACACGGTGTACGCCACCCTCGAACTTGAAGCGCGAGTAGACATCGTTGCCGCTGAAAAGGGCCACCACCTCTTTGAACCCGCCGACGTCTGGGCGGTTGGAGCTGAGCGTCTCCACCCTCCACCCGCGGGCCTCCGCGTAGCGTGAGTACATGCGAAAGAGATCGCCGGCGAACAGAGCGGCCTCGTCCCCACCGGTTCCAGCTCGGATCTCCAAGAGGATATTCTTGTCGTCCAGCGGATCCTTTGGGATGAGCATCACCCGGATCTGCTCCTGAAAAACTGCGATCTCAGCCGTGAGCCGCTCTTTCTCGACCCCCGCCATCTCCCGCATCTCCTGGTCGTCGTCGGAGAGCAGCTCTTCGTTCTCCACCAACTCCAACAGGGCAGACTGCAGCGCGCGCCAGACGCCAACAATCTCCCGCAGGTTCCCGTGCTCTTTGGCGTAGGTGCGGTACTTGTTGGGATCCGACGCGATCTCGGGCGACGCAAGGAGCAGGTTGACCTCCTCGTAGCGTGCCTCGATGTCTCTGAGCTGCAATTCGAACACGGGTACCTCGTCTCAGGCGAGCTGCTGGAGCTCCTGCAGTGATGTCTCCAGAGCCGCCTTCCGCGCGACGAACTCCGCTTGCTTCTCGCGCTCTTTGTCCACGATGTGGTCGGGAGCTTTGTCCACAAACCGTGGGTTGCCCAGCTTCTTTGTCACGTGCTCGATGTCCTTGGCGACCTTCTGCAGCGCCTTCTGCAGGCGCGCGGTCTCCTCGGCCACGTCGATGAGGCCGGCGAGCGGGATGTGAACTTCCACGCCGTTCGTGATCGCGGTGGCCGTCTGAGCGGGCCTCTCCGTGCCCAGCGCCACTTCAATGCGGACGTTGACCACGCCCGCCTGGGACTGCAGGTACGGGACGGTTCGCTGCAGCTGCGCGCGCGCCTCGGCGTCGTCGCTCAGCAGCAAAATCTCATCGATCTTCACGCTGGGTTTGACGCCGGTCTCTCCGCGGATGTTCCGGATGCGACTGATGAGCTCAATCGCCCGCTCGATGTCCGCCGTCTCCTGTTCAAAGCGCAACGCGTCGTCGGCCACCGGCCACGGCGCGATGGTGATCGACGCGGCGGCACCTGCCGGCTTGGGCAACACCTGCCAGATCTCCTCCGTGATGAACGGGACCATCGGGTGCATCAGCCGCAGTGTCTGCTCCAGCGTGTGGGCCAGCACCGTGCGCGCCGTGTCCACATCACCGCCGAGCTCCCCCGCCTCCTCACGCTCGTACAGGATTGGCTTGCTCAGCTCGATGTACCAATCGCACAGCTCGCCCCAGATGAAGTTGTAGAGAGACAGCGCCGCGTCGTTGAGCTGGAAGGTCTCCAGGGCAGCGTGGACACGGTCCGTCACCACCTGAAGCCGGCCCAGGATCCATCGATCCGCAGGCGTCAGCTTCTCCCGCGTGAGATCCAGCGGACGCGGGGTCCACTCGCCCAGGTGCATCAGCGCAAACTTGCTGGCGTTCCAGAGCTTGTTCAGGAACTGCCGGTACCCCTCGACCCGCTTCACATCGAGCTTGATGTCACGCCCCTGCGCCGCATAGATGGCCAAGGTCATCCGCAGCGCATCGCAACCCTGCGCGTCCATTCCGTCGGGGAAGTCCTTGAAGAGCATCGCGTAGTTGTCGCGCTCCTCCTCATCGATGTCCTCGGGCTTCACGCCGTGAATCAGGTGGAGGGGGTCAATCACATTCCCCTTCACCTTGGACATCTTGCCCCCCTCCTTGTCGCGCACCATGGCGTGCAGGAAGACTGTGTCGAAGGGAATCTCGCCCATGAGGTGCAGCGACATGAAGATCATCCGCGCGACCCAGAAGAACAGGATGTCGAACCCGGTCTCCATCACGTGGCCGGGGTAGAACTTGGCCAGGTCCGCCGTCTTTTCCGGCCAACCGAGGGTGGAGAACGGCCACAGACCGCTGCTGAACCAGGTGTCCAGCACGTCCGGGTCCTGCGTGATGTCCGCGCTGCCGCACTCACCGCACACCGCCGGGTCCTCGCGATCCACGGTGATTCCGGAGCAGGTCCCACAATGCCAGGCGGGAATCTGGTGGCCCCACCAGAGCTGGCGCGAGATGCACCAGTCCCGGATGTTGCGCATCCACTCAAAGTAGACCTTGGTCCACATCTCCGGGACGAACTTGATGTCGCCGTCCTCGACCACCTTGATGGCGGGCGCGGCCAGCGGCTCCATGCGCACCCACCACTGCGTCATCGGCAGCGGCTCGACGATTACGCCCGAGCGCTGGCTGCGGCCGGGCATGTACGCGTGGTCCTCAATCTTGACCAGGTACCCGCCCGCGGTCAGGTCGGCCACCACCGCAGTGCGGGCGTCCTCACGGGTGAGGCCGCGGTACTTCTCCGGCGCGTTGTCGTTGATCCTGGCGTCGAGCCCAATCACCTGGATCATCTCCAGGCCGTTGCGCTGCCCGCACTCCCAATCGTTGAAATCGTGCGCGGGGGTAATCTTCACCGCACCTGAACCAAACTCGGGGTTGGCCGTGATGGCGTCCCCCACGATGGGAATCTGCCGGCCGGTCAGCGGAAGGTTCACCGTCTTTCCGATCAGGTCCTTGTAGCGCTCATCCGATGGGTGCACGGCCACGGCCGTGTCTCCCAGCATCGTCTCGGGGCGCGTGGTGGCGACCACGATGAACGACTCGGGATCGTCGGTCAGGGGGTAACGGATGTGCCACAGATGGCCCTGCTCCTCCTCGGCCTCAACCTCCAGGTTCGACAGCACGGTCTGCGTCGCCGGGTCCCAATTCACCAGCCTCTCGGCTCGGTAGATCAGTCCCTCCTCCCACAGCCGCACAAAAGTCTCGCGGACCGCGTTGGACAGGCCCTCGTCCATCGTGAAGCGCTCGCGCTCCCAGTCTACGGAGGCGCCGAGCTGCCGGAGCTGGTGGCAGATACGCCCGCCGTACTTCTCCTTCCACTCCCAGACGTGCTCGATGAACTTCTCGCGGCCCAGGTCGTGCCGGCTGATCCCACGCTTGCGCAACAACCGCTCCACCACGGTCTGGGTCGCGATTCCAGCGTGGTCCGTGCCGGGCAACCACAGAGCCTCACGGCCCTCCATGCGACGCCACCGAATCAGTGTGTCCTGGATGGTCACGAACAGAGCGTGCCCCATGTGGAGGGCGCCGGTGACGTTGGGGGGCGGAATGACAATCACGTAGGGCTCCGCGTCGCTGTCCGCGTTCGCGTGGAAATACCCTTGATCGATCCACCAGTCGTACCAGCCGCTCTCTACATTTGCGGGGTCGTACGAGCCATCCAATGCCGTCTTGTTCTTCATGATCACGCTCCCTCCCTCAGGGCGAGCGACGTCCTTAATGCATCACTGGAGGCAATGAAAGGGCGCGGGGGCTGGTCGGGTGGTTGCAGGCCGAGTTTCGGGACCGCCGCGCGGGCGTCGACCGTGGCCTGCCGGTGACAGTGTCAGTCGTCGGTCAGACGAGCGAGCTCCTCTTCGACCTTGCGCTCCATGACCTGTTTGAGGTCAGCGGCGACGATGGTCTCGATCCGCTCCTCGCCGTACGCCAGCAGCTTGGGCATCATCTTCTCTTTGAAGAGGTCGCCGAGCACGCTCTTGACCATCGTCAGCATCTCCTCCCGGACCGCCTGTTGCACCTCGGCGCGGACGAGATTGCGGAGCTCAGCCTTGTCCAGAGACGACAGGGCGGTCGCCCCGGACCCACCCCGCTGCGGGGCCGCGGGAGCAGGCGGCGGCTGCGCAGCTTGGGGAGGTTGTGGAGCCTGGGGCACAGGGGGCTGGGCCAGCCTCTGCGGTTGCGCTCCAAACCGTGCAGGCGGAGGCAGCGGTGCGCCGCTGGGCCGTGCGGGCGGCGGCGGCGGTGACAGGGCGGCGTGCTGGTACCGGGCACCGCCCGCGGGAGAAGCGCCCGGGCGCGGCGGCGGCTGCGCCGGCGGGGTCGGCACCGATCGCATGCCCAGCATGGTGTTGGGCTGCGCCGCCCGAGGGCCTTGCGGTTGCGTCGGAGCCGGCGCAGCTTGCGGCACGGACGAGGCAGGCAGGTGTCGGGTCAGGTGTTGCACCTTCTCGTGGACCGCGTCCGTCCGGAAGGGCTTGAGGATGATGTCGTCGGACCCGCTGGCCCGGGCCGCACCCTCGTCAAACTCGTGGTAGCTGCCGCCCATCATCAGGACGGGGATACCCTTGAGGTTGGGGTCACCCTTGAGCGCCCGGCACACCTCCAGACCGCTTCGATCTGGCAGATGGTAGTCCAAAAGGATGATGTCCGGCCGGTGCTCGTAGGCTGCTTGGAGAGCTTCTGCCCCGCCTCCCACGGCCACAACCCGGAAGGGAGAGCCTTTGAAGGCCATCGTCACGACCTGCCGCATGGTGGCACTGTCGTCTGCGACCAGAAGCGTCCTGGACATATTCTCTCCGCCTTGAACCCGTCGTCGTCTACCTTTGGGGGTTACCACGGGGCCCGCGAATTGGCAACCAAATCCCGGTGCACGGGGCGTTGAGAGGCGCCGTGCATACTGCTACAAGGACGTAATGAACCGACGACTCATCTTGATGCGACACTGCAAGAGCTCCTGGGATCACCCAGGACTCGGTGACCATACGCGTCCCCTGAACAAGCGCGGGACGCGCGACGCTGCCGCGGTCGGTGAACGACTTGCTGAACTCGGCTGGACGCCCGACGGCGTCGTGAGCTCGGACTCCGCGCGCACACGCGAGACCTGGACGGGACTGGAGTCACAATGGGACACAGGCTTGGACCCAACCTTCACGCGGGCCCTCTACCACGCGGACGCGACGGACATCATCGACGTGATAGCCCGGCAAGACACCAAGGTGCAGTGCCTGCTGGTCCTCGGTCACAACCCTGGATCTGAGA
>CALBXO010000521.1 GCA_937890335.1 uncultured Pseudomonadota bacterium
CATCCTGGATGTCCACCCCGTCACCGGGCGCGTCCCCACCGTCAGAGCCTTGGACGTCTGGCGGGGGGACGTCGGCTCGCGCCACGTCCGGCGGGGCGCCGTGACAACCAGACAGGAGCACCAAAATCAGGAGCCAACGCGTCATTCAGACCAACGTAGTTCAACCCAGATGACTCCGCGAACGCACAACGCGCCGCCAGTCGGCACCATCAATAAGCTGAACAAATGGTCACCGCAAGTCAAAATGTGAAAAAAATGGTTCCTGGGTTCGGCATGGCCAATTAGGCTACAACAGGACGGTCAATCTTCCTGGGCGAACCCCGGCGCCCTCTTTCCCTTGAACGCGGCCGCCCCCTCCGCGAGATCCCGTCCGCGGATGGCGTACTGGGCGAGCTCCGCTTCAATCCGCAGCCCCTCCTCGAGCGGTCGGCCAAAGCCCTCGACTGCAGCCTGCTTGTCCGACCGCATCGCGCCCTGGGGCAATCGGCACAGAGACCCGGCCAGCTCCAAAGCGCGCGCCAAGCCTGCGCCCGGTGCCACGACCTCGTTGACCAGACCCATGCCGAGGGCCTCGGTCGCGTCGATGAACCGGCCTGTCAGGATCAACTCCATGGCCCGGCCCATGCCCACAATGCGGGGCAGCCGCTGCGTTCCGCCGTCGCAAAGAGGGACGTTGAACCGGCGGCATGCCACCCCGAACCTCGCCTGAGATTCGGCGACGCGAATGTCCGCCAGACACGCCAACTCCAGCCCCCCCGCGAGAGCATCACCGTTCACCGCGGCGAGGATCGGCTTGAAGATGTCGGTCATCCGCGTGTTGCCGAGGTAGCCGGGCCCATGGCTGACAAAGCGCCGAATCTCACTCGGCCTCGCGTCGGGACCCGGCCCCAGCGTCTCCACCGCGCCCAGGTCTGCACCTGCACAGAAAGCCTTGTCTCCCGTCCCGGTGAGCACGGCGACCCAGAGATCATCGTCGTCTCGGAACCGCTCCCACGCTGCGCCCAATGCCTCAGCAGTCTCGCCGTCCACGGCGTTGCGGACCTCGGGGCGGTTGAGCCGCATCACGAAAGTCCGGTCCTGGACCCAGGTCTCGAGCTTGGCCACGGACTACTCCCACACCCGGTCGATACGCTGGACCTCAATCGCCCGCGCTGCCGTCTCGCCGAGCAGCTTCACGCCGACACCGAACATCGCAAACCGGGGGTCCTGGGTGTGCCCGCGCACGAACCGGGCGTAGATCTGTTGGATGATCACCGCGATCTTGAAGACGGCGTACACGTAGTAGAAGAGCAGGTGGTCGAGGTTCCGCCCACTGCGCTGGGCGTACCGCTCCGCGACCTCGAGGCGGCCGAGGTTCCCCTCGATCATCGTGGGCCCGAACGGAAGCATGCCGAGTCGGTCGGCGTCGCCCGCCTCGATCCAATAGCCCAGGCTCGTCCCCAGATCCATGAGCGGATCGCCCACGGTGGCCATCTCCCAATCCAGCACCCCGACGATGCGGGTCGGGTCCGCCGCGTCGAGGACCACATTGTCGTATTTGTAGTCGTTGTGGATGAGACTTGAGCCAGCGACGGGTGGCATGTTCTGCGCCAGCCAGCCGGCCACACTCTCCATCTCGGGCAGGTCGTCCGTACGGGCGTTGCCATACCGGCGCGTCCAACCCGTGACCTGCCGCTCCACATACCCCTCGGGCCGGCCCAACTGTCCCAGTCCCGCGGCTTCCACATCCACCGCGTGGATATCGACCAGGTTGTCCACCAGGGACTCGCAACACGCGCGCATTCGGTCCGGCGGCAGCTGCACCTTCGGCCGCGTCCCGCGCAGGATGATCCCGCGCACGCGCTCCATCAGGTAGAACGGCGCGCCGATCACGGACTCGTCCTCGCAGAAGTGAAGTGGGCGCGGCACCTTGTCGTAGACCCGGATCAGGCCGCTGAGCACACGGTACTCGCGCCCCATGTCGTGGCCGCTCTTCACGGCGGCACCAAACGGCGGCCGCCGCAGGACCATCTCCCGCTCTCCGGCGGCCAGGCAGTACGTCAGGTTCGAGTGACCGCTCGGAAACTGCTGGACCGACAGCGGCCCCTCCAAGCCTCCCAGTACCCCGTCGAGGTACGGCTCCAGCACCGCGAGGTCCAGCTCCTCGCCGGCCCGCACCGCGCGCGGCTCATCGCGTCCACCAGCCATGCTACATCCCGTACTTGCGGAGGATACGACGGGCGATCGCCGCCTTGTGCACCTCGTCCGGACCGTCGTAGATGCGCGCGGCCCGCTCGTGGCGGTACCACCACGCGATCGGCGTCTCGTCCGTCATTCCCAGCGCACCGTGGGTCTGCAATGCCCGGTCCAGCACACGCATCAGGATCCCAGCCACCTGGAATTTGATCATGGAGATCTCGTTGCGCGCCGCGTGGTTGCCCTTGTTGTCGATGGTCCAGGCGGCGTGCAGCACACTGAGCCGCGCAGAATTGATCTCCGCGCGGCTCTCCGCGATCCACTGTTGCACCATCTGCCGGGTTCCCAGGGGCTTGCCGTCCCCGATCATTCGCGTCGCTGCGCGCTTGCACATCAGCTCAAACGAGCGCTCGCAGATGCCCAGCCAGCGCATGCAGTGGTGGATGCGGCCCGGCCCAAGCCGCTCCTGCGCGATGACAAAACCGGCCGCGCGCTCGCCGAGCAGATTCTCCCTCGGGACCCGGCAGTTCGTGTAGGTCACTTCGCCATGGCTGGCCCAGCCGTCGCCCGGCTCCCCCATCACGTTGATGTTGCGAACGAGCTGGTAGCCGGTGGTGTCGGTCGGCACGATGATCTGGCTGGCGCGCAGATAGGGACTGTCGGCGTCGGGGTCGGTCACGACCATCGCGATCGCAAAAGCGGCCCCATCGGCGGATGTGGCGAACCACTTGCGGCCGTTGATGACCCAGTGGTCCCCGTCGAGTTCGGCCCGCGTCTCGAGCAGCACAGGGTTACTGCCCGCAGAGCCCGGCTCCGTCATCGTGAAGCAGCTGCGGACCTTCCCGCTGGACAGGGGCCCGAGCCACCGCTCCTTCTGCGCCGCCGTCCCAAACTGGGCCAGGATCTCCATATTGCCGACGTCCGGAGCCTGGCACCCAAAGACGTAATGGCCCAGGGGTGAGCGTCCGAGGACCTCACTGACATGGGCGAACTCCATGAGGGTCAGGCCCATGCCCCCGTACTCGGCGTGGAAGTGCGGGGCCCACCAGCCTTGACCGCGGACCTCGTCACGGACGGCCTCCAAGTCGGCATTCATCCCTAAGAATGAGCCACCCTCGGACAGCTTGGCTTCCAGGGGAACCACGCGCTCGTCGACGAACGCTCGAAAGTCGGACACGAGGCTCGTGACCTTGTCGGGAATCGTAAAATCCATGGGTCGGGTCTACCGCGCCCGGACCAAAAACGAAACCCACGCCTGCCCCAAGAGACGAAACCCCGCAGGCCAGGGCCCACGGGGTCGGTCACGCTAACGTCCGGACTTCAGGTCATGCCGTGCGAGGTCATGAGCCTGCGCAGCGCGGCCTGCTGGTTCTTGACAGCCACGTTGCGCCGGAGCTCGTCCAGGCGAACAATGGGCGGGCTCTTGGGCGGCACGTGTGTCGCGGCCAGCGCCTTGCACTCGGGCACGACCTCCGGCATCCGCGGCTTGGGCATGCGCCGGACGCTGCGCCGGAACATGGGGTTGTCCGGGACCAGGAGCACCACCGCGAGACCGCTCGGACCGGTCACCTGCGGCTGGGTGTCGTCAGGAATGCGAACGCGCTCAGGGGCTGCAATGCGCGGGCGAGTTTTCTCCTCCCAACGGCGCAGTACCCGTGCCACGAACCCCAAAACCGAATTGCTTTCACGCTGTCCCATACAGGGTTAGTCGGCAGCGCGGACGGACCTCTTGAGCCCTTTTTTCTGTTCCTGCTGCGTGCGCTCAGCGGTAGGTGATGGACGCCGTATCCAGGTGCGAAGTCACGTTGAACTCGCTGAGGGTGAATCGCCCGCGTGTGTACAGGAAAGTCGTCGTCGACGCGTTGTAGAGGTTCCAGCTCAGCTCGATGGTCTGGGTGTGCGACAGGCCGAGCGCCAATCCGACGGCGGCGCTTACGGGGCCCGCGGACGTGAAGCCGACGATCGTTGCGCTCCGGGCATCCGTCGTGAGTTTCCGGATCTGCTCCTCCACGCGCGCGCGGAACTCGACCCACGTGATCACGCCCGGAACCTGGAGCTCGCCGCGCACCCAACGCAGGGTTACGGCCTGAACGAGCCGCTGGGTTGCCGCGCCCCCTCCCGAACTGAGCCCGTCGAGCAGCGCAGCGACCTCCGGATCGTCGGCCAGCAGCGGCCCCGCCTTCGCCAGCAGCTCAAACGCCGGGTATTCGTCGAGACCCGGCGCTGGCAGCGCCCCGGGTAACTCCGGCATCCCCTCCCTGGCGGCGCGCTCACTCTGTCCGTGCCGCCGACGGGGCCCGCACACCACCGCATCGGGCGTGAAACCCCGCTGCGTCCACCACCCGCCCAACGATCGCGACTGCGCGGCGCCGAGCTCCGAGAGCTGGTCGTAGTCCGCAGCGCCAAAGCTGGCCTGTCCATGCCGTACGAGTATCAACCGCCCCATCGTGCCCTCATCGCGCTTTGCTCACCGTCGCCTACCGACTACCATGCGGCCCGAACCCGTGACCACCGCCCTACCCATCGATGACGTGCTCCCCGCAGTGCTCGGCGCGCTGCGGGACGCCGGCGCGTGCGCGCTGCGAGCACCGACTGGCGCGGGCAAGACCACGCGTGTTCCGCCCGCCCTGCTCGACAGCGTCGACGGCAAGGTGCTGGTGTTGGAGCCGAGGCGAATCGCGGCCCGCGCGGCGGCGGGCCGCATCGCGTTCGAGCGGGGCGGTCGGCTCGGGGACGAGGTCGGCTATCATGTGCGCTTTGATCGCAAGGCGGGGAACTCAACGCGCCTGCTGGTCGTCACCGAGGGCATCTTCCTACGGTACCTCCAGGACGATCCTTTCCTGGACGGGATCGATGCCGTGGTGGTGGACGAGTTTCACGAGCGTTCGCTCCAGGCCGACCTCGCCCTCGGGATGATCGAGCGCGTCCGCCGCGATGTGCGTGACGATCTGAAAGTCGTGGTCATGTCCGCCACGCTCGACGTGTCGTCGGTCGCTGCGTTTCTGGACTGCCCAATCGTCGAATCGGAGGGGCGTGCCTACCCGGTCGACGTCCGCTACCGCGGCCGGTTTGACCTGCGAGACATCGGGGGCGCGACCGCCTCCGCGGTTCGGGATACCTGGAGCGCGACGGCTGGCAGTGTCCTGGCCTTCCTGCCCGGCGTCGGTGAGATCCAGCGTGTCTCGGGCGCCCTGGGCGGGACCGCGCAGATGCCCGTTCTGCAGCTCTACGGGAACCTGCCACCGGCCCAACAAGATGCCGTGCTGTCGAGCGATGTGCGCCGCGTGATCCTGGCGACGAACGTGGCCGAGACGTCCGTCACGGTCCCTGGCGTGACGGCGGTGGTGGATACCGGGCTGTCCAAAGTCATGCGGCACGACATCGGGCGGGGCATGAACAGGTTGGTCCTCGGCCCGATCAGCCGAGCGTCTGCCGATCAGCGCGCTGGGCGTGCCGGCCGTGAACGGCCCGGGACATGTCTTCGGCTGTGGCCGGAGGCGGAGCAGCGACTGAGGCCCGAGTTTGATGAGCCCGAGATCCATCGTGTTTCGCTCGCCGGCGCGGCTCTGCAGCTGTTGGCCTGGGGCGAGCGCGACCTGGAGCGCTTCCCTTGGTTTGACGCGCCTACGCCCGCCGCGCTGTCGCAGGCCAACGCCCTGCTGGCCGAGCTCGGTGCCATCGGGCCAGGAGGCGTCACTGAGGTCGGCCGGCACATGGCTCGCCTGGCGACATCTCCGCGCCTGGCCCGGCTCGTCGTCGAAGGCGCCCGGCGTGGCGTCCTCCCGGAAGCAGCGCTGGCGGCCGCCGTGCTCGACGCACGCGATCCAATGCCCCGCGGCGCGCCGCGCGCCAGCTCGAGCGACCTGCTCGATCGCATGGAGACGGCCCGCCGGGGCGACCGCCGTTTCGACATCGTTCGCAAACAGGCCGAGCAGCTGCGCAAGGCCGCCGGGCGCATCCACCGCAACGATCCGGGCTCACTGGACGACGCCCTCCTGGCCGGCTTTCCGGACCGGGTGGCGCTGCGGCGTAAGCCCAAGAAACCTCGCGCGGTCATGGTGGGCAGGCAAGGCGTGACGCTGGCGGACGACAGCAGCGTCCGCGAGCCCCGGTTGTTCCTCGCCCTGGACCTGGATGCGGGTCGGCGCGGCAAACACGCCGAGGCTCTCGTACGGATGGCGCATGGATTGGACGAGGGCTCCCTGCCGGTCCACGAGCGCGTGGTGGAGTCTTTCGATTCCGGCCGGGAGCGCGTGGTCGCCAACTACCAGGTTTGCTACCGCGACCTCGTGCTGACGGAGCAATTGGGCAAGCGGCCCGACCCACTGCGCGCCGCCGCCCTCCTCGCAGCGGCGGCGTCGGCCCAGATCGACCGCGTTGTCCCACTCCAGGACCCTGCGGTCGCCGGCTATATGCGGCGCGTGGAGTTGGTCGCCGAGCACATGCCGGAGCTTGGCATGAGCTCCTTTGACGACGATCGCCTGCGGGAGGTCCTGACCCAGCAATCCCACGGGCTCTACTCGCTCGACGAACTGCGACGCCTCGACTGGGTCTCCGCCCTCGCGTCCATGTTGACGTGGCCGCAGCGCCAGGCACTCGACGCCCAGGCGCCCGAGAGAGTTCGCGTGCCATCGGGCAAGATGCTGCGGCTGCGCTACGAAGCGGACGGGCCACCGGTCCTCGCGGTGCGCATCCAGGACATGTTGGGCGCGACGGCGACGCCGACCATCGCCGGCGGGCGCGTGCCAGTGTTGCTCCATCTCCTGGCCCCCAACCGGCGCCCAGCGGCGATCACACAGGATCTGCCCAATTTCTGGGCGCAGGTGTACCCGCAGGTTCGCAAGGAGCTGCGCGGGCGCTACCCAAAACACAAATGGCCCGAGGATCCGACAACCGACGGTTGACGCGGTCTCCCGCAGAGTAGGGCCCTTGTGGGGCCGCCCCCGCGTGCCTACTGACCCCCGAGACCCAGGCCCACGTGACACCCCATGCGATACGTCCACACAAACCTCATCGCCCGCGACTGGAAGTCGCTCGCCGCCTTCTACGAGACCGTTTTCGGTTGCCGCCCCATCGGACCCGAGCGCGATCTGTCAGGCCCTGCCCTCGACTCTGCCACCGGCCTCACGGGCGCCAGGCTGCGCGGCACGCACATGACGCTGCCCGGCACCCGCGACCAGACTCTGGAGATTTTCCAATACGATCGCGTGGCGCGGTCCGAGGCCAAGACGCCAAACCGCGAGGGCTTTGGGCACCTGGCTTTCGCCGTGGATGACGTTGACGCCGTCGCTGAGACGATCATCGCTGCAGGAGGGGGACGAACCGGACGCACGGTGACCCTGCCGGTGCCTGGCGCCGGCGCAGTCACCTTCGCCTACCTGGCCGACCCCGAGGGCAACCTCCTCGAGCTCCAGGCGTGGTCACAAAGCGGGCCGGACGCGCCAGCCGCGGAAACCAGCGACATCCGCGCCTACAATCGCGACGCCTGGAACCGTGCGGCCGCGCGGCGAGACCGCTGGAGCACCCCAGTGTCCGAGGCGCGCGTGGCGGCGGCCCGCAACGGCGACTGGAGCGTCGTGCTTACGCCGTCCATTCCCGTCCCGCGCAACTGGTTCCCACCCGTCATGGCGGGGACCAAAATCTTGGGCCTCGCCAGCAGTGGCGGGCAGCAGGCCCCATTGTTTGCAGCCGCGGGCGCCCAAGTCACCGTGTTGGACAACTCGCCTGGCCAGTTGGCCGTGGACCGCCACGTCGCCGAGCGTGAGCAGCTGGTTCTGACCCTGGTGGAGGGCGATATGCGCGACCTGTCGGCGCTGCCAGATGAGAGCTTTGACCTGGTCTTTCACCCTGTCTCGAACGTGTTCGTTCCCGATGTGCGGCCCGTCTGGCGCGAGTCGTTCCGCGTCCTCAAGCCGGGCGGGGCCCTGTTGTCCGGTTTCATGAACCCCATCTTCCATGCGCTGGACTACCCAAGAATGATGGACGGTGACTTCACGCTGGTTCACCCCCTCCCCTACCGCGACCTGGACCACCCGAAACTGGTGGCAGAGATGGTCGCAGCTGGCGAAGCCCTCGAGTTCGGGCACACATGGGAGGACCAGCTTGGGGGCCAGATCGATGCCGGCTTCGTCATCGCCGGCTTCTACATGGACAGCATGGACACGCCGGTGGACGCGATTACGCCGACCACCGTGGCCACGCGGGCCCTGAAGCTGGCGCAATCGTGACGCAGGCGGCCGCTCAACCCAACGCGGGACCCCTGTGGATATTCGGGTACGGCTCGATCATCTGGCGACCCGACATTCCCCATGTTCGCGCCGAACCCGCCCTACTGCGAGGCTGGGGTAGACGCTTCTGGCAGGGCAGCGAGGATCACCGAGGCGTGCCGGGCGCCCCGGGCCGGGTCGTCACGCTGGTCAAAGACAGCGACGCGACCACGTGGGGCGTCGCCTATCGTGTTCCTCGCCTCACGCGCGCGCGGGTGTTGGCCACCCTGGATCATCGTGAAAAAGGTGGCTACGAGCGACAGACTGTCCCTGTTGAGCTCCGTCAGGAGCCCAACACGACCATCGCGGCAATCACCTACGTGGGCGACCCGTCGAATCCTCACTTCCTCGGACCCGCTCCGCTGGAGACGATGGCGGCGCAAATCAGAGGAAGTCGGGGACCCAGCGGGCGCAACATCGACTACCTGACGAACCTGCGCGACGCGCTGCGCGGGCTGGGGGTCCGCGATCCGCATGTGGAGGCGCTGTGCCTCGCCGCCGGGATTGAGTGACCCCACCGCGTGTGGTAGGCGTCGGTGCCATGAAAAAGACAGTGATCTTCGCCATCGCCCTCGGTCTCGGTGCCTGCACCGGTGGCACCGAGAACGTCGTCCCCGACAAAGTCGCTCCCGTCGAGCCCGAGGCACCCGCGGGACCGGTCAAGCCCGAGTATCCGGCGTCTCGGACGGAGGCTGTCACGGACACGCTTCACGGCACCGACGTGGCGGACCCGTACCGCTGGCTCGAGGAGGCCGAGACCGACGAGGTCCAGGCCTGGATGAAAGCGCAGGACGACTTCGCGCGGGGTCACATCCATGGGCTGCCCGGCAGAGACGCCCTGACCAAGCGGCTTGAAGAGCTCTACTACGTCGAGTCCCTGTCTGCCCCTACCAAGCGCGGCACCCGCTTCTTCCTGCGCCGTCGCCACCCCGACCGCGAGAAGGCCATCATCTATTGGAAGGAGGGCAAGGACGGCGAGGAGAAGGTCCTGCTGGACCCGAACACCATGGGCAAGGACGGCGAGAACGTGTCCCTGGGCGGATGGTACCCGTCGTGGGACGGCAAGAAAGTTGCCTACAAGCTCAAGCAGAACAACGCCGATGAGGCGACGATGTACGTGATGGAGGTTGCCACTGGAAAGGTCAGCGACGTCGACGTCATCGAGGGCGCCAAGTACGCCAGTGCCTCGTGGACTCCCAAGAACGACGGCTTCTACTACACCTGGCTGCCGGTCGATCCGAACATCCCCGCCTCGGACCGCCCGGGGCACGCGACGGTCAAGTTCCACAAGCTCGGCGCCGACCCCAAAACCGATCCGGTCGTGCACGAGAAGACGGGCGATCCAAAGACATTTCTCAGCCCTCAAATCTCCCGGAATGGACGGTATCTCTTTGTCTACAAATGGTTCGGTTGGACCTCCGTTGAGATCTACTACCGGGATCTCAAGAACAAGAAGCACAAAGATTGGCAGGTGTTCTGGAAGCCGGACAACGCCCAGGCCTTCGTCTACCACTGGAAGGGCCACTTCTATGTGATGACGAACAAAGACGCGCCCCACCAGTCCATCTGGCGGACCAAGGACAGCGAGCCGGCGCGGGACAAGTGGAAGCTCATCGTGCCCGAGCCCGAGTTCGTCATCGACGACTTTGAGATCATCGGTGACCACCTCGTGCTGTCCAAGCTCCAGAACGCCACCAGCGGCCTGCAGGTCCGGAAACTGGACGGTACGCTGGTGCGGGATGTGAAGCTGCCCGATGTGGGTGCGGTCTTCGGTGTGCAGGGCCTCCCGGAGGAGCCGGGCTTCTACTACGGCTACACCTCGTACACGACCCCGTGGCAGATCTACGAGACCTCGGTGACGAGCGAGGAATCCACCCTGTGGACGGAGGTCAAAATCCCAGTCGACCCCAGCCCCTACGCGGTCGAGCAGGTCTGGTACACGAGCAAAGACGGCACCAAGGTCTCCATGTTCATCGTCCGCCGCAAGGACGCCCCGAACGACGGCAGCACCCCCTTCCTCCTGTACGGCTACGGTGGGTTCCAGGTGAGCCTCAAGCCCTACTTCAGCTCCACCATCTACCCCTGGCTCGAGGCCGGCGGTGGCTACGCAGTCGCGAACCTCCGCGGCGGCGGCGAGTACGGCGAGGAGTGGCACAAGGACGGCATGCTGCTCAAGAAGCAGAACACCTTCGACGACTTCATCGCGGCGGCAGAGTTCCTCGTAGACAAGGGCTACACGCGGTCCGAGCACCTGGCGATCCGCGGCGGCAGCAACGGAGGGCTCCTGGTCGGCGCGGCGATGGCCCAGCGGCCGGATCTGTTCGGCGCCGTCGTGTGCGCTGTCCCGCTGCTCGACATGGTCAGGTACCACCTGCATGGCAGCGGCAAGACCTGGATCGCCGAGTATGGCTCCGCGGACGACGCGGAGCAGTTCGCCGCGCTTCACGCCTACTCCCCGTACCACGCGATCAAGCCCGAGTCCGCCTACCCGGCCACCCTGTTGCTCTCGGCGACCAATGACGACCGCGTGGACCCGTTCCACGCGCGAAAATTCGCGGCCCGCGTCCAGGCGGCGACCAAAAGCGATGCGCCGATCCTTCTGCGCATCGAGCAGCAGGCCGGCCACGGCGGCGCCGATCTGGTCAAGCAGCGGGTTGAAGAATCCGCTGATGTCTATGCGTTTCTGATGAGCCGGTTCGGCATGACCCCTGCCGACCGCTGACAGAATCTGGCGTTGGGCCCGCATCCTCTGCTACCTTCGGATCAGCGTCACCACGCCACAATCCGGAGGGCTCATGCACCGTCCCAGCCAAGCGCCTGGCACGGAGGAGAAGGGATTCACGCTCATTGAGTTGATGATCGTCGTCGCGATCATCGGAGTCCTGGCCTCCATCGCCATCCCGGCATTCATCAAATACGTCAACCAGTCCAAGACGACGGAGGTGGCCCCCAACCTCAAGGCCATCGCTGACGGCGCCGCGACTTACTACACCGCCGAGCACTACACGCCCCAGGGACTCCCTCTGGCCGAGCGGCAATTCCCCACAACGACCAGCGCCTTCGCGGATACGACTGCGTCGCGCGTGCCAGCGAACCTCACCAAGGGCACCAAACACCCAACCGCGCCTTCCGACTGGAACACCAACCCGTGGATCGGGCTGAAGTTCCAGATGATCAAGCCGCACTACTACCGGTACCGCTACTTCGCCACCAACTCCGGCAGCGCAGGCGTTGATCGCTTCTCCAGCCGCGCCGAGGGCGACCTGGATGCCGACGGAGCGTCGTCCCGGTTCAATCTCAATGGCTTCGCCGACAAGAACGGCGAGATCCTGGTGACAGGCGTCTTCCTCACCGACAACTCCAACGAACTCGAGTAGTCCCGACCGGCGGGTGTAAGCTCCCCGCCCAGCCTCCGTTACAGGCGTGCCACCCGGCCAAATGGCTCGACCGAGCCCCTGTGAACGGAGGAATCATGTCCTGGAAACCGACATTGAGTGCGGCGCTGTGCGCCGCGCTCCTGGTGAGTTGTGCCGCTGCGGGCAAAACGCCCCAGGAGGCGCCCGCGCAAGCGCCAGACGACCGCGCAGAACCGAGCATCACGCGCGAATTCGCGCCGCCAAACGTCGAGACCCCCGCCGAGGACGACGGCGTCCGGGACGATTTTCGTGAGACTGTCTACTGGAACCCCGCCGTCCGCACGGACGAGAACGGCGAGGCCAAGGTCACCTTCCGACTGTCCGAGGCCGTCACCTCGTTTCGGGCGACCGGCGAGGGCGTCTCGGACAACGGCGCCCCGAGCCGCGGCGAGGGGCTCATCGTCTCCAGGCTGCCGGTCTCCATCGCCCTCAAACTGCCGCTTGAGGTATCGCGCGGCGACATCATTGAGCTACCAATCCAGGTCAGCAACGAGACCAGCACGGGCCTGGTGGCGGAGCTCTCGGGCGACTTTGGCGGCGCGCTGACGCTGACGCAGACACTGCCCGCAACTCTGAAGGTCCGCGCCGGGAAGAGCGCGACCGCGACGGCCCATCTCCGGGTCGAGGAAGGGGCGGACGGGACCGTCGACATCGCGATTCGTGCCCGCGGTCGAACCGACCGCATCCGGAAACAGATCAAAGTCGTGCCCCGTGGGTTCCCGCAGGAACTCTCTGTGGCCGGCAAGCTCAGCGGCAAAACCGTGCATCTCGTGGACCTGAAGGACGCCAACCCCGGCACCATCGACGCGTCGATCAAACTCTACGCGACGCCGCTGTCGACCATGGTGGCCGGACTGGACGGCATGATCCGCTCGCCCGGAGGCTGTTTTGAACAGGCGTCCAGCTCCAACTACCCCAACGTGATGATCCTCCAGTACATGAACGAGTTTGGCGCCGCGGACGAAGCGCTGCGGGATCGCGCGGGGGCGCAGCTGGACTCGGGCTACGGCATTCTCACCGGCTACGAGACCAGCCAGAAGGGGTACGAGTGGTTCGGTCGCGAACCCGCCCACGAGGCGCTGTCGGCCTATGGCCTGATGGAGTTCTCCGACATGGCTGCGTTGGGTTACGCGGTGGACCCAGAGCTCATCCCCAACGTCGTCAGCTGGCTCAAGTCCCGGCGCGACGGTGACGGCGGCTACGAGCGCAGCAGCTCAGCCCTCGACTCTTTTGGACGCGCCAGCCCCGACGTCACCAACGCCTACATTACGTACGCCATGGTCGAGGCCGGCGAGCGCGACATCCCACGGGAAATCGCCCAGAGCCGCGAGCTGGCTTCGTCCACCAGGGATCCGTACATCCTGTCCCTGACCGCGGGAACGATGATCCGCGTCGCCCCGGAGGCCAAGGACACCCGCGCCGCGGTGGTCCGACTGTCAAAGATGCAGGCGGAAGACGGCGCGTTTCGCGGTGCCGATCAGACCATCACGATGTCCGGCGGCAACGCCCTGGACATCGAGACCACTGCCCTTGCCACGCTGACCCTTCTGGCCGCGGGTCCGGAGTACGTGCCGAACGCCCAGCGCGCAGTGGACTGGATGCAGGGGCAGCGCAGCGCCTGGGGCAACTTCTACTCCACGCAGGCCACCGTCCTGTCGCTCAAAGCGCTCACGGCCTTCGCCAAAGCCAGCCGCTCCGTGCCCATCAAGGGGCGTGTCATCGTCCATGTGAGGGACACGCCCGTGGCGAGCTATTCGGTGGATCAGGATCTGAGCGAACCGTTGACGCTCGAGGGCCTCGGGGCCCACCTCAAGCCCGGAAAGAACACCGTCACCATCGAGTTGGAAGGGGAAGGGACGGTTCCGTACGCCGCGACATTCACCTGGAACACAGATCAGCCGGCGGACAGCCCTGAGGCCAAGGTTGGCATCGAAACGAAACTGAGCCGCGAGCGCCTGCCCTGGGGCGAGGGCGCCACCGCCAGCGTCACGCTGCGCAACCTCACCGACGAGGGCCTCCCCATGGTGCTGGGGCGCGTCGGCCTGCCCGGTGGCCTGACCTTCCAGACCTGGCAACTCGACGAGCTCAAATCCAAAGGCGTCATCGACTTCTATGAAACCCGCGAGCGCGAAGTGATCCTCTACCTGACGCAGATGAAGCCTCGTCAGGTCGTGGAGGCCAAACTTGAGCTGATCGCCCGCGTTCCGGGTCACTACGAGGCGCCCGCGTCCAGCGCGTACCTCTACTATACCGACGAGTACAAACGCTGGGCCGCGCCCATGCACGCCGTCGTGGAGGGCAAACAATGACTCGCACACTCATTCTCACGCTCCTGTGCCTCGCCGTGGCCAGCCCCGCCGCGGCGCAGGGACTGGCCGGCAAGATCGACAAGGATCTGGCAGGACAGGGCACCACCACGCTCTACGTGATGACCGACAAGCCCATCTACCACCCCGGGGAGTCGATGTGGTTCAAGGCGTGGGAGGTCAGTGTGCGTCACCCAGACCGCCCCTCCTCAGACCGCTCGATGAACTTCAGCCTCGTCTCCCCGCGGGGTTCCCTGGTGCTCGAGTCTCGGTCCCCCGTCCAGGCGGGCTCCGCTTCCTCGGTGTTTGATCTGGACGCGGCCCTGCCAGGCGGCCAATACACTCTGAAGATCACCACCGATCTCGGTTCCGTACACGAACGGCAGGTCCTCATCTCCAGCTATGAGCCGCCGCGCGTCAAGAAGACGCTCAAGATGCTGCGGGACGCCTACGGCCCCGGCGACGAGGTCACCGCCCAGGTGACCTTGCACCGGGCGACAGGCGGTGCGCTCACAAACCACTTATTCCACGGTATCGTGACCATTGATGGGGTCGAGACCGCGCGGGTCGAGGGCCGCACCGACACCGCGGGCCTGGGGCAGCTTCAGTTTGCGCTGCCCGACTCCATGGCGCGTGGCGAGGGCACACTCACGGTGATTGTCGAGGAAGGTGGGTTGCTCGAGTCCATCCAACGGCGCATCCCGATCTCGCTCGGTCGCGTCCAGATTCAGATGTTCCCCGAGGGCGGGCAGCTGGTCATGAACGCGCCCGGCCGCGTCTACTTCCAGGCTCGCGACCTCACCGGCGCCACCGCCGACATCGCCGGTGCCCTTGTGGACGACACCGGAGCGACGCTGGCCCGGTTCAAGACCGGGCATCGCGGCATGGGGGTCGTGTCGCTGACGCCCGCCCGCCACCGGCGGTACAGCCTGCGCGTGGACACGCCGCGAGGAACCGAAGGGACGTTCGATCTGCCCGCAGCCCAGCTGCAGGGGTGCTCCATGACGGCGGTCGATCCCGTCTCCTCGGCTGCCGACTGGCCCGCGCCCAATGTCCAGATTCGCGTGCATTGCACGGACGATAGATGGGTGACAGCGACGGCGGTCTTGCGGGAGCGACTCGTCGCGAGCACGGCGGGCCGCGCAGGCGTCGGCGGCGCGGTGTTTGCGTTGGATGTGCCGGACACGCAGGGCGCCGTGCGGGTGACATTGTTTGACGATCAGCACCGACCGCTGGCCGAGCGACTCGTGTACCGCGGGCTCGGGCGTAACGCCCGCATCGAGTTTACGGGCGACCGAGAGGAGTACAGCCCCGGCGAGGACGTAACCCTGACGGTACGCGCGGTGGACGCGCACGGCACACCGGTCCAGGGCGAGTTTGGCGTCGCTGTCGTAGACGACACGGTGCTGAGCTTTGCCGACGACCGCACCGCGCACCTTCTGGCTCGCCTGTACCTGGAGGGTGAGATGCCCGGACAGACGATCGTCGACCCCAACTTCTACTTCTCGGGAGACGCCGCGGCGCCCGCCGCTCTCGATCTTCTGCTCGGTACCCAGGGATGGCGCCGGTTCAAATGGTCTTGGTGAGAACGGATCAGCGGTTGTTCAGAAAGGCGCCCAGCCCGGAGATGTCGTACGGCGACGTGCAGATATCCTGCCCCCAGTTCAAAGCGAACTCGGCCGCAAACTGCTCGTAGCGCCACCCGGCATAGCCCTCACCCGACGGGGAGGTGCAGGTTGGGACCACCGCAGTAGGGGGAGCGTATCGCTGGCCGATGTCCGGCGCGACGATCGTGGCGACCAGGACGGTGTTGCCGGCTTTGAGGTCGCGAAAGTGTTCTGCGTACTCCGA
>CALBXO010000522.1 GCA_937890335.1 uncultured Pseudomonadota bacterium
CAAGGAGGTGTCCGAATGAGGTCACGCATCGTGCTCGTCACCGTCGGGCTCGCCCTCGTTGCGCTGTGGCCGGCGTCCGCGTCGGCGCAGGCGAACACCATCGCCTACGTCAAGGAGAGCCAGCGCGCGCTGGATTCGGCCAAGAAGTCGTACAACGAGGAGAAGTACCAGGAGGCCGCGAACTTCTTCATCCAGGCCGCCCAGATCGACCCGGGCGCAGCCCACCACGAGGGCAAGCCGTACCGCGATCTGGCGCGCTGTCTGTTCTGGATGAGCAACTACGACAAGGCGGTGTTCTGGTACGACCAATACCTGCTCAACTGGCCCAAGGCGCTGGATCACAAGCAGGTCAAAGCGGAGCGCGACACGGCGAACGACCGCAGGGACGATCCGGACAAGAAGCTGCGCGTGGAGGACGTCTACGACCGCAGCATCCTTCAATTGGTGGACACGGTGCGCACGCGCATCAACGACGGCGCGCCCGCCTATACAGTGGAGGGCGGAGGGACCACGCGCCTGTATTTCCAAGCGATCAAGAACGGCTACGCGATGCCGGAGCTGTCGAACTTCGCGGCCAAGCTGCGGGTGCAGTTGCTGGCCGAGATGTCCGCGCGCTGGAAGCCGTCTCCGACCAACCCGCTCCCCGCGCTCGGCGAGCTCGGCGAGCCCGTGGAGACGAGCGCGGCGCGCCTGGCGACGCTGCGCACCCTGGCGCCCCGGCAGGACGACGTGGACGCGCTGGAGGCGTGGCAGCGGTTCGTGGACGCCATGAAGGACTTTGAGGCGGAGCGCTACAACGACGCCGCCGGTGGGCTGTTCGACGCGGGTCGTGGGCTGCCAAAGTTGACCTACATTCCGTACGCGGCGGCGTTGGCGCAGCTGCGCTCGGGCGAAGGTCCGGCGGCGTTGGCCACCTTGCGCGCCGCGCGCCCAGGCGCACCCAAGGCCGTGGCGCCCTATTATCTCTTGCTCGAGGCCGAGGCGCTGCGCGCCAGCGGCAAATACAAAGAGGCCGCGGAGGCCTTCCTGGAAGTCGCGAAGTAGAGCGGGTCGCTCCCGCCGGAGACGCCATGCGTCAGGTCATGCTGGTGCTCGTTGTTGCGTTGGCGGGCTGTGTTGCGACGAGCCCGTCGCGCGGCGTCCCGAAGGAACGGGAGGACCAGCCGCGCCCGGTGGCAAAGGCTTCGCCGGGCACAGCCCCGCTGTCGTCCACGGCAAAGCCGACGCCCGCTGGCCCAATTCCCCAGGACAGTTCACGTGAAACGACGATCTGGGTCCAGAAGTGCGCCGCGTTCCGGGTCAACACGGAGGATGGTGCCGGGACGGTGCCGGACGCTTGCCGTCGCCTCGTGCCGGAGGCCGCCCGGCTGACACAGGAGTGTCAGTCCACGGGAGGGGCAAACGTCTGCTACGTCGCAGGGCTGCTTCGGCTCGGCAATGTGCCGACCACTGTGGCCATGAGCCTTCGGCTGCCCAAGCAGCTGGGGTTTGCGCAGGAGACGATCCAACTCCAGGAGCGCATCGCCAGTCCGGACCCCGGCCAGGGTGCGGCCCTGATCAACAAGGCATGTCTGGCCGGCCAGGCGAGCGCCTGTGAGCTCCAGACGCTGGCCAAGCTGCCCGGCTTCGAAACTGGGTTTCGTCGAAACGTGCTCGCCAACCTCTGCACGGAGGCGGGCTCCACCGGTGCCTGCGCTTCGTGGGCCTATGACGTGACGGGCTCCCGGATGAAGTCGGAGCAGGATGCACAGATCCTGGCGTCCGCCCGGCAGGTGCTCACCGACGCCTGCCAGGCCGGCGGCGCGCGTTCCTGCGCGAACCTGGCCGTTGTGGAGCTCATGTTCGACGACGACGCGCCCTCCGCCGCCCGCTGGGCGAACGAGGCGTGCTCGCTGGGCGCGGGCGACCCGCGGCTGGACGGGCGCGGAATCGCGTGCAGCAACCTGGTGACCATGCGGCTGCACCGGCCAGCCTTCAAGCGGCTCAAAGCGGAGTGGGCCTCCGTCGTCGCCGTGGTGTCCGACGCCTGCGACCGCGGCGACCAGAGCTCGTGCGTGCGCGTGGCGTACGCGATGGACGCTGGCCTTGGCGTCAAAAAGAACCGGCGCGCAGCGAAGGCGTCGCTGAAGAATCTGTGCCGTTCCGGAGCCCGCGACGCCTGCCGCTGAGAACCTGTAGACACCCTCTTAGAGGGTGTTTACAAATTCGGACCGAGCATGGGCAAGCACCGTCGTCGTGGGTGTTCCTGGCGCAAGGAAGCATGTCTCCGACATGCGCCCGCGAGACAGGGGCGCCCACGGTGAGGGGGCGCAGCCAAGGCGACGGGAGAATTTGTAGACAGCCTCTTAGACGCCAGGTTTGCTGTCTTGCTTGCCCGAGCGCTTGACCCGGCGCGGCATGGCCTTGCCCCACTTGTCCATCTCGCAGCCGCAGTCTGGGCAGGTCCAGCCGCCCCAGAGGAGCTGACGCCACGACTTCGCGATGCGGACACCCGCCATCTTTGCGAAGCAGTCCGGGCAGTGCACGGTGCCGAAGTTGATGCCCCAATCCGCGGAGGTGGGTGTGAGGTCGCGCGCCACGCCGGCCTCCACGAAGTAGTCCTCGAGCCGCGCTGCCTCGCCGTCGAGCTCGCAGTGCTCGATGTGGACGACCAGGCCTGCGTGGATTGTCACGCGCTGGCGACACGTGTGGGTGTGTGGTGTTCCGCGGTAGGTCAGGTGGTCTTTGAACTCGATGGTCGCGACGTCGAACTCCACCTCGAGAACGGCACTCTCGTACCGGACCTCAAAGCGCTCGCGGGCCCATCTTGACGCGCGCCAATACTGTCCGGTGATGTCGCGCCGTCCCTCGATCAACCCAGTGGGGCTCTGGTACCGGCAGTCTCTCGTGAGCAGGGCGGCGACCGTGGAGTAGTCGTCCGTGTCGAGCGCCGCGGCAAAACGAAGGGCTATGTCGTGGGTCCTCATCGCGAATCGGGGTCAGGCGGGTGTGCCGCGCCAGCTGGACAGGGTCACCGTCCACTCCGCCGCCGTCTCGTGGGCGAGGGCTGCGCCGAGCCACGGCAGGGATTGTCCAAGGGTGGCCAGCAGGCCGCTCGGAGGCCGGATGAACAGCAGGCCGCTGCCGTTGAGCGCGCGTCGCTTGAGGCGCAGCGGGGTTGTGATGAGATCCACGGTCGCCGCCGGGAGGCCGGCCTCGCGGACCGCCGAGGCCAGGGCCCAGGGCCGCATGAGGCTCTTGATCGGATACCAGATGGCGACGGTGGCCGTGGGGTTGGCCTGCGCGACGGCGATGGCCGCCTCCGCCACCTGTGGCCACTCCTTCTTGGACACAAACGGGGGGTCGATGAACGCAACCAGGCCCTCTGGGGACTGCTCGCCGATGGCGCGAAGCGCCGCCAGCCCATCGCCTCCGCGCACGTCGACGGCGTCGTCGGTAGCGTAGAACGACTCCAGACGCTCGCGCGGCTCGTCTGCCAGCTCGCACAGGGTGAGGCGGTCGCCGGGGCGCACGGTCCCGCGCAGCAGCGCTGGTGATCCAGGGTACAGCCCGCCCTTGTCTGTGGTGCGCTTGCCCTGCGCGGCCTCCATGTACCGGACCACGGCTGCGGGGGCGCCGGCCAGATCCAATACGTCGAGCTTGCCCACGCCGAAGTTCCACTCGCCCTGCTTCTGGACCGCGTGCATACCGGCGCCCGCGTGGGTGTCGCAGATCCAGCGCGGTCCGTCGCCAAGGGCGTCAATCCAGGCGAGCATGGCGCAGTGCTTGAGCACGTCGCCGACGTTGCCGGCCTTGAATTTGTGGTCGTAGGGTGCGCCCTGTCCGTATTTGCCGCTGTTTTCGTTGTGCTCGGTCACGCTGGCCTCCTGGGGGTGGCACCCCGTACCCCTTCTGGCCGTCCGGAGCAAGCAGGAACCCGCGATGGGCGGACGCGGCGGTGCCGAGCCCCCCTAGCGGGTGCGGTCCGGCGTAAGCCGGGCCAACCAGCACGCGTCGGCGTCGATCTCCAGTGCCCGGAGCGCGGGCAGGATCTCGGATTCCATCGTCGCGTAGAAGATCACGGCGTATTGCATGGGGGTCAGCGTCCCGAGGTTGGGCGTGGCCGCGTCGCCGGGCTCGATGGTCACCGTAGGGTTCTGTGCCACCTGGGCGGGTGTGATGTCCTGGCAGCAGGATCGCTCAAAGCCGCGGATCATCCCTGGAATCTGGGCCACCAGCGACGCGCGAGACGCCTCGGTCAGTCGGGGCCACAGCAGGCCGAGCGTGTCCCAGCCAAACCGGGCGTGCAGGTGTTCGTCGCGCAGGATCTGCTCCGCCGCTGCCCGCGCGACAGGCTCGGTGGCCACGGTGGAGATCGCCTTGAGCATGGGGACGCTGAGCGTCTCCCCAAAACAGCACGCCTCGAGCACCGCGTAGGCCATCCAGGCCGTGTTGCCCTCCGGATCCTCGGGTGCCGGCGCCCAGCCCGTTGTCGGGACGGGCCAGCGCATCGCGTGTGGATCGTGCTCGGGCTGGCACAGCAGCGCCATGCGCGCGCAGACTTCGGCGTGGCGGACCTCGTCTGTGACGAGCCGCGCGAGCCCTCCAAGGACTGTCAGCGGCAGCCGCGCGCGGGTGGCGGCGAGGGCCAGCGCAGAGAATTGGTGGACGGAGCGGTGCTCGTTGCGGGCGCGGCCTGCCCATTGAATGGCCGCGCTTTGCCGCAGCGGGTTGGGCAGATGGTTCAGGTCACCCGGCCACTGCGGCCACGGGTCCCGGTGGGTCTGCGTCGCGTGGATCGACGCGAGCGCGGGGGTGGTGTCGGCGATCATACCGGCGAGGGTGCCGGGTTGCGCCGCGGTTGCGTCGGTCGTGTCTGGGGAGGCGTGGGTCACAATGTGCCTGCTCAATCTGCGGGTTGGCAGCGCCGTGACATGGCAAGCGCACGCGCCGAGCGTCGGTGGGCTACTTCTTGTCCGGCTCGGGCTCCGGGTCGGGCTCGGGGACGGGTTCCGGGCCAGGGTTCACCGTCGGCCTCAGCTCGGGCAACTCGACGGCGGCTCCGCTGTCCTCGGCGGCGCCTGCGTCCGGGCCGGTCTTCTCCACAGTCTCTGGGCCGGTGTTCACCCGCTCCTCCGGCTCGGGGCCGGGGTTGGATGTGCGCATTGGCTTCTCGCATCCGACGGCGAGAGTTCCGGCGAGCAGGGCGCCGGAGACGGAGAACGTCAGCGCCTTCTTCAGCTTCTGAACAGACATGATACCTCCACGTGAACCACCAAAATACGCTGCCACGGCCGCCTTGGAAACCCGCGCGACTTCGAGTGTGCACTAGCCGTCATCTCCGCAGAGTGTGCACGGGCTCGCCAATCCGCGTGCGGAACAGCTGGGGCCCGACGCACCGAGGCACGAGCCTCCCAGCCCGATGGCGGCACAGGACGCCGCGTCGGTGCACTCGCAATTGGCCCCGTCGTTGCCCGTGCGAATGCAACCCAGCGCGCAGGCGCCCTCGGCGGTGCAATAGGCCAGGTCGCTGGCAGGCAGGACCTGGTCCACAGCGCTCTGCCGACAGCCTCGGTCCGACTCATCGCCCCCATCCGGATCGCAGCACACCGTGCTGACCAGTGCGTCGGACCAGGACCCCCCATCGAAACAGGCCGGGTCGGAGACCTCCGTGATGCACCCCGCCAGCAGCAGGCAGCACAGGGCCGCAGCACCCAGGAAAGCAGCCCTCAGAACTGCCAATTCAACGCTCCTTGCAAAGAGGTGTCCCCAGGTGCCGCGCGCAGACCAGGGCAGGAATTTGGGTCGGGAGCACTAGTCACAGTCTGGTGGACTCCGTAGGCCACAGGTCTCCCCCTCCAGGTTCTCCGAGCCGTCCGGACACACCAGGCCCTCGGCAAAATACGACGCATCGTAGGCGCAGGCGCACGTCATGTCCGCACCCTCGAAGCTGGTCCCTTCATTGAAGCGAACCTCCACGAGGTTGACGTTCGTGAAGAGAGCTCCCGGAAAAATGAGATTGCGCATGAACGCCCCCCGGGAGAACGAGGTGTTCAGCAGTTCCGCGTCCCGGAAGCATACGTTCACCATCTCGCCCCGCAGGTCCCCACGGCTCCACACGGCCCTGTCGAGGACAGCGTAGCTCCACACCGAACCCGTGGTTGCGGTCCCCTCGAGCACGGCGTCGTCGAGGCGCAGCCCGTCCATGGTCGAGCCATTCCAATCGGTGTTGTTGAGCGTGGCCCCCCGGAACCATGGGCCCGGTACCCCACCAATGCCGTCTGGATACCGAAAAAAACCGGTACCGCCGTATGCATCGGCGAAGGAGGTGTCCGTAACCGACGATCCGTCGAAGTCGGTGGCTGTCAGGTTCGACCGGCTCAGGTCTGCACCCAGAATGGTCGCCGCCTCGAGGGAGGCGCAGTGGAGGTTCGCGCCGGACATGTCCGTGTTCGCGAGCTCCGCCCCCTGAAGCCGCGCGTCCTCCAGGTTCGCGAGCCGGAAGCTGGCGGTGGTCAAGTCGGTGCCGCGCAGATTGACGCCGGTCAAGGTGGCTGCGGTGAACACCGCGCCCCGTAGTTGGGCCGGTTGGCACACGCCAAGGCAGCTCTGGGCATCCGCCGCGGTGCAGTAGCCCGTGGGGTTGGGCGACTCCCCTTCGCAGAGAGGTTCTTCGCCGTTGCGGAAGTCGATCTGGCGGCAGTCGTAGGCGGGTCCGCTCCACGGACAATTGCTGAACGCCGTAGAACCCAACTGCGCCCCCGTGAAGTCGGCCCCGGTGAGATCGGCGCCGGAGAAATCAGCAAACTGCACGGTTTGACCCGGAAACCGTGCGCCGGCCATCTCGGCCATCGGAAAAGAGGCAAAATCCAGGCGCGACTGCGAGAACGCGGCGCCCTGTAGACGAGCCCGATCGAACCGGGCCAGGCCAAGAAGAACACGGTCGAACACCACGCCATTGAGCAGTGCATCCGTGAAGTTCACCTCGTTGAACGATGTCCGCCGGATCCGGCACTCCTCCGGCAGCGGGAGCTCACACGCAGACCGCGCCTCCCAAGTGCAACCATCGGGCAGGTCGCACAGCGTGGGGAGCTCCTCGGGAGGCGTCGTGGAGTGCCCTGTGGTGAGGCCCAAGGCCGTGATGTTTGACAGGTCCGCGCCGTCCAGCTGGGCCCCAACCAACGAGACCGCGGTCAGGTCCGCGCCGCGAAGGCTGGCGCAGGTCCGATCGGCACAGCGCAGATCCGTGTGCCGTAGCACCGCCCCGGTGAGCGTCGCCCCATCCAGTCGGGACCCGCGCGCACTGACGTCTGTCATCAACGCGCTGGTGAGCCGGGCTCCACTCAGATTGGCACCGTCCAACTGGGCCTCTGTGAGGTCCGCGACCAGAAATCCCACGCCCGCCAGATCTGCACCGCTCATGTCGACACGGCGCAGCCTGGCAAAGCTGAACTCCGGCGCCCGGCCGGTGTCGACTGCCAGGCGCACGCCCCGCAGGGACGCCTCCTCCAGATCTGAATACGCAAAGCTCGCGCCGGCGAACGCGCTGTCGGGTACAGCGCAGTCGGGGTCGGCATCGACGTCGTCCCAGACGGTGCGGCGCAGGCTCGCGCTGTCAAAACGCGCCATGGGGGCGGTGACGCGCCTCAGGCTCGCATCCCCCATCTCCGCCCCAAAGAAGCTGGCGTTCGTGAGCGTCGCGCAATCCAGATTCGCCCGTTTCAAGGACGCCGTCGCGAACCGAGCACCGCCGAGATCGCGCCCCGAAAGATCGACGCCGTCCAAGGTCGCCCCCGAGAGGTCTGCGTTGCGCAGGGTGACGCCCTGCAGCCCATCGGGCGCGGAGACCGTCACGCCAGACATGCGAACATCTGCCGCGCCGAGGTCGTCCAGGCGAGCGATTACAGAGACCGCCTTCTCGTCGTCGCCGGCCTCGACATCTACCTCAATGGCTCCACCCGCGGAGAACCCGGGCCGCTCCACCAGCACGATGTAGCGCCCGCTTGGAATGGGGCCGAAGGTCGCGGGCCGCGGTGCCGAACCCTCGGGCTGCGCGCTGTCGCCGACGCGCTCGTTCGTGTCGCGAAAGCCGGGCCCCACGACTCTGACTTGCACAAACCGCTGGTCCGACGGGATCCAGTCAGGCTGGACATCTACCGTGACGACCAGAGTGCCGCGGTCGTCCTCACACGCGTCACCGACGCCATTCCTGTTTCGATCTGTTTGTTCATCGTTGGGATGCCCTGGACAATTGTCGACCTGATCGTCCAGCCCGTCGCCATCCCGGTCCAGGTCGCACTCATCTCCAACCCCATCCCCGTCGAGGTCGTCCTGGCCGGTGTTCACCACCATCCAGCAGTTGTCGGTGCCGTCGGGTACGCTGTCGCCGTCTTCGTCCAGGTCCGGATCCACGGTGCAGGCACCGCGGTCGCACAACAAACCTGGCCGGTACCCGCGGTCCGTCGCGCACTCGCGGTCCCCAGTGCACTCCGGCACAAGACACTGGCCGGAAGCACGGTCGCACAACTGCCCGGCCGAACACTGGGCGTCCGATGTGCAGACGCAAGCGTCACCCTCGCACACCACCTGGCAGAGCCCGGCCCGGCACGACCGCCCCGGAGGGCAGTCCCCGTCGGCTCGGCACACCACCCCATCCGCTGGGGCGGCCGTGCACGCACTGCACAGGATCATCAACCACAGTCTCACCACCCCCGCATCTTGGCGCATGCCGCGACGATGCTCAAGGACCGCTCCAGCGACGGGCGCTTGCGGACAATCCCGCAATGACGGGGGTGGACAGCAGATTCAGGCGTTGTGTGCGAGACAGCGACGGGGCGCTCGCGCAGCCACCGAGACGTACGGCGGCGAATCTTGGGCGTGGGGGCTCGACCGATCCCGCTACCGACGCTTGAGGACAAAAAACTCGTAGTGGGTGACGCCGGACCAGAGGTGGTCGTCTTCCGTGTCCACGTGGTGGAAGACCACCTCGTACTCGGGGAACTGCGCCAGGACCTCTTCTGTGGAGAGCCACAGCGCCGTGAAATACTCCGTGCGGTAGTTCCGGGTCTGGCGAGTCTCGTCGGCGTGGCGCGTCTGGAGCACGATGGTCTCCGGTGACAGGGACTTCCACAGGGCGGCGACCCTGCGCCAGTACTCCACCGTGGGGAAGTGTTGGACGACGGCGGTACACAGCAGCGCGTCCACGTGGGGGACCGGGAGCGAGACTTCGTCGAGCTCGCCCACCAGGGTCAGACTCGCGGGTCTGTTGCCGTCGGTCTCCAGCGCGGCCGCCGCCAGCTGGAGCGACTCGTCCAGGATGTCTACCAGGTGCAGCTCCCCAACGCGTGCGGCTAGCTTTCGGCTGATGTCGCCCTTGCCGCACCCCCATTCGAGGATGGAGGCGGCGCCGGCGTCGCTGATGTAGTCGCCGAACTTGCGGTCCACAAAGGCGGCCCAGTCGTCGAGGCCGTCGCAGTGGTGACGGGCGATGTCGTCTGCGGACTCCTTCCAGAACGCGGCCAGATCCTCCACCGGTTTGTGTTTGATGCACCCGATGAACAGCAGCTCGGCGTTGTCGCAGACCTCGTGAGCGACCTCGAAGCCGCTGCCGAAGACCCGCTCCATCACCGCGTCTCGGTCCGGATTGAGGACCGCGAGGAAGAGCAGGCCTGCGTCGCAGAGCATGCGGTGGTAGTTGCACAGCGCCGCGCCGGGATCGGCCATATGGGACAGGCCGTCCACGTCGACGACCAGGTCGAAGAAGCCCTCCCGGAAGCCCATTTTCGCGATGTCCGCGCAGAGGAAGTTCGCCAGCCGGTGGCGCAAGGATGCATATTCGATCGCGTCAGTGTCGATATCGACGCCGAATATATCGTGTTGGAATTCGCGCGGGGAGGCACCCATCAGGAGCTCGGACCCGTAGCCCGAACCACATCCGGCGTCGAGCACCTTGAACGGCGCGGTGGCGCCGCCGAGTATGCGCGCGACCGCCTCGTAGTAGTCGGCGTTGCTCTTCTGATCGGGCAGGTCGGGGTAGGCCCGCGTCCCGTCCAGCGCGACGTGGCGTTGGGTCATGCGCCCGTCGTCTTCGGAAAATTCGGCCAGGTAGCCGCCGTCGGTCCGGCTGTAGGAGACATGCATGCGCGCCTCATCGACATTGTGTCGCGGGTTATGAAATCAGCCGTTGCACGACCCAGAGCCAGACGCGGCGAGGGTGCCCCGGCCCGGCTTCGCGTGACACGACCGGGCCCCTCGATCAGGTGCCGAGAATGGAGTACCCGGCGTCCACAAACAGGGTCTGCCCCGTGATGTTGCGTGCCCCCGCGCTGCCGAGAAAGGCGACGAGGGCGGCGACATCGTCCGGTTCCACACAGCGTCGCATGGGCGCCACGCGTGCGTAGTGATCAAGCATGGTGTCAAAGTCGGGAATCGCCATCGCCGCGAGCGTCTTGAGCGGCCCCGCAGAGATGGCGTTGACGCGCACACCGTCGGGCCCGAGTTCCGCGGCGAGCTCGCGCACCACGGCCTCCAACGCTGCCTTGGCGACCCCCATCATGCGGTACCCCGGGACCACCCGCTGCGCCCCGAGATAGGTCATGGCGACGACGCTGGCGTCGGGGGCAAAATAGGGTCGGGCCGCGCGACACAGGTGCAACAGTGACCACGCGGAGATCTCCATCGTGGTGTGAAAATCGGCGGCGGGGTTTGCGTCGATGGGTCGCGAGAAGTTCTCAAAGGGCGCGTAGGCGATGGAGTGCACCAAGGCGTGCACGGGGCCCCCGACGGCGGCGAACATCTCCGCCACCTCCTCCTCGGACGTGACATCACAGCGGTGGAGACCTGCGGGTTGTACCGGGGCGCTTCGCAACAATTGGAGCACGCGCGACTTGAATTTCTGCTGGTAGGTGATGTGGACCTGCGCCCCTTTCTCGATCAGGTCACGGGCGACGTGCCACGCGATACTCTGCTCGTTGGCGACGCCCGCGACGATGACTCTGTGGTCAGTCCAACCCATCGATGCTCCCAAATCCCGTTGACGCCGAGGTTCCTCTCGACTAGGTTCGCGAGCCTTCACCACTTTGGGAAAAACAGCAACGCCTGTATGGAGGCTGCGATGCCCACGCCTGACCGTGTCGCCATCATCGGAATCGGAGCTACCCTGCCGGGCGCTCTCAATCCCCAGTTTGCGTGGGAGAACCAGCTCGCCCGCCGTTGCTCCATCGAGCGCGTGCCGACGGAGGTCTGGGACACCAAGCTGTTTCACGACCCGACGCGCAACGACAAGGACGGTGTGTACACGGATCTCGGCGCCTTTGTGCGCGGGTTCTCGTTCAAGCCGCAGCAGTTCAAGATGCCGCCGGCGGCCGTCGTGCAGATGGACCCCATCCACAAGGTGAGCCTCGTGACGGCGCAGCAAGCGCTGCTCGACGCGGGCATCGACGGACCTACCGATGGGATTCGGGCGGCGGTGATCCTCGGTAATCTGCAGGGTGGCACTCTGCGCCGCGGCGACCGCTGGCTGCGGCTGTCCAACCCGACGTTGGTTCAGACCCTGGAGGGTCTGCCGGGATTTCAGGCGCTGACGGGGTCGGAGAAAGAGGGAATCATCGAGGAGTTTGCCGGTGCGTGGCGGGACCAGTTTCCGCAGATGACGGGCGACAGTCTCTGCGGCGTGCTGGGAAACATCGCGGCGGCGCGCGTGGCGCACCACTTCAACTTCCACGGACCCAACAACGTCATCGACGCCGCCTGCGCGTCCAGCCTCGCCGCGCTCGAGTCGGCCTCGGCCACACTCTTGTCCGGTCGCGTCGACCTCGCCATCACCGGCGGCGTCGACATGACGATGGACGTGTGTTCCTACTCTGCCTTCTGCGCCATGGGCGCGCTGAGCCAGGAGGGCAGCTACCCCTTTGACGTGCGCGCCAGCGGCTTTGTCATGGGCGAGGGCGCCGTCTTCTTCGTGCTCAAGCGCCTGTCGGACGCGCGGCGCGATGGGGACCGTGTCTACGCCGTGGTGAGCGGCATCGGCTCCAGCTCTGACGGGCGCGGGCGCTCCATCGTCGCGCCCAACCCGGACGGCCAGGTGCGCGCCATGCAGGACGCGTGGAAGGAAGTGGGCAAGGACCCGGCGAGCGTCGGCTATGTCGAAGCGCACGGGACTGCGACGCCCCTGGGTGATCCCACGGAGACCCAGGCCATGCGGGAGGTGTTTGGCGCCGCTGCGCAGGGCAGCATCCCCATGGGGTCCATCAAGGCGAACATCGGACACCTCAAGGGCGCGGCGGGCGCGGCGGGCATGTTGCGGGCGATCATGGCGCTGCACACCCGCACGATCCCGCCCCAGGCGGGTTTTGAGACCCCCAACCCCCACTGCGAATTCGACAAGTCGCCGCTGCGCATCCCCACGGAGGCCGCCGATTGGAAGGGGGACGGCCGCCTGGCCTCGGTCAGCGCGTTTGGTTTTGGCGGCATCAACTATCACGTCGTACTGGAGGAGGCCGACAGCGTGCCATCGGGACGGACGCAGGTCTCCGTCGGAGCCCTGCCGTCTCTCCCGCTCGGTCTGCCTGTGATCGCTTTTGGTGCAGGCTCAAAAGAGGCGCTCGCCGCGGAGGCGCAGCAACTTCTCGACGCTGGACTGGACGACGTGGATGCGGTGGCCCACGCCTGCCTGCGCGGCGTCAGCCCCGGCGCGTCGGCCTGGAGGGTGGCCTTCCACGCGGAGGATTCCGACGGCGCTGGCAAGCGCCTGGAAGCTTTGGTGGCAAACCTGGGTGGGACGGGCAGCGCGGCCAAGCTCGAGGCGCTCGGTGTCGCCCTGCGTGGGCCAGATGATGCGGCCTTCGGGCCGGGTGAGGTCGCCTTCCTCTTCCCCGGACAGGGCTCGCAATATGTGGGCATGCTGTCTGAGTTTGGGGACAAGTACCCGATCGTCCGGGAGACCCTGGCCGAGGCGGACGCCATCATGGCGCCCATTCTGGACAAGGCGCTGACGGAGTACATCTCCCCGCCCGAGGGGACCGACCCGTCCGCGGCGTTCTTCTCCCTGATGCAGACCGAGGTGCTGCAGCCGGCCATGCTGGCGTGCAACGAGGCACTGCGGCGTCTGCTGGACCCTGTGGTGAAGCCGCGCGTGGTGCTGGGCCACTCGCTGGGCGAGTACGCGGCGTGCGTCGCTGCCGATGTGCTGGATTTTGGGGATGCGCTGCGGATTGTCGCCGCGCGCGGGGACGCGATGGAGTCCGTGTCGCTGGACGACAACGGCCTGATGCTCGGCGTCAACCGGGGCGCGGACGAGGTCGAGGCGGCGCTTGTTGGCATTGAGGGCTATGTCGCCGTCGTGAACAAGAACTGCCCCTCGCAGACCATCGTCGGCGGCGCGACACCCGCCGTGATGGCGGCGCAGGAGCGGCTCGTGGCCGCCGGCGCGCAGTGCATGGTGCTGCCGGTCTCCCACGCGTTCCACTCAGAGATCGTCGCGCCTGCGGGCGCGCCGCTGAGGCGCGCGCTGGACCGCATCGACGTGCGGGCGCCCAAGGTTCCGCTGCTCTCCAACGTCACCGGCGGGTTCTACCCGGAGGACGCCGAGGACCCGGCGGAGTGGGCGCGGACCAAGCTCGCCGAGCAGGTCGCGAGCCCGGTGGAGTTCATCCGCAACGTGGAGTCGGCCTACGAGGCCGGGTGCCGCGTGTTCATCGAGGTGGGGCCCAAGCGAGCGCTGACGGGGTTTGTGGGCGACATCCTCAAGGGGCGTCCGCACAGCGCGCTGTACCTGGCCCACCCGAAATTTGGCGAGCTCAACACGCTGGGTCGAACCTTGGCGAGCCTTGTCGTTGACGGGGTTCTTGGCTACGGAGTGGCGGGATCGGCGGAGGCTGAGACGGGCACGGAGATTGAAACTCGGCTGCCGCAGTTTCGGCAGGTGGCGGCTTCTGCGGCGACGCAGCGAGCCGCGGAGGAGAGGGCGGCCCGCACAGCGGCGGCGCGTGCACCGGCGGCGGCGCAGCAGATCCAGCCCGCGGTGCCTGGGGCTGCGGCTTCAACCCCGGTCGCGGCGGACGCCGGCGCGTCGGTTGTGACGGCGGTGATTGCCGGACAGGCCCTGGCTGCCCAGACGGCAGCCTCGGAGGTGACGAAAGACCCTCGGTTCTGGCAGTTCGTCGCGCTGCAGGGTCCCGCGCTCATGGACTCGCTGGCGGCGTCGTACCGGGCGGCACTGGCACTGTCTGGCCAGGCGCTTCCCGTGGCGGGGCTGGGTGCTGGGCCGCACATCGGCGCAGCGCCGACCGTGCAGCCCTATGCGCAAGTGGCAGCCGCCGCCCCCGCGCCGCAGACGGCGGACGCGGGCTACAGCATGTCGGTAGCTCCGGTTGCGGGAGACGGGACCGGCCCGGCGGCGACGCACGCGTCCGGCCTGGTCAAGCCGCGGAGCAACGGCGCCGGGAAGGCGATCGTTGGAGGTGCGCCGGACACTGCGTTTGCGCCCATCGTGCCCGGGGCACTTCAGCACGCGCGGGTCCCGCCGCCCGCCACCACCCCGGTTGCCCCCGCGGGGGATCTCGGTGTGTGGGTGCAGGGCAAGGTCGCCGAGGCGACGGGGTACGACGTGTCGGAGCTGGACATGGACGCCGACATCGAGGCGGATCTGGGCATCGACAGCATCCGCCAGATTGAGATCATCATCGGCATCCGCGATGAGCTGGGTCTGGAGGCCGACAAGGACTTTCAGATCGGGCAGCACTCGACTCTGCGTCAGCTCTCGGACTACCTCTCCGCGCTGCGGGGAGACTCGGGGACGACGGGGTCCGAGCCCGAGACTGCGGAGGCGACGGGCCGCCCGGCGGACCTCTCAGCCTGGGTCCTGGCGCAAGTGGCTGAGGTCACCGGCTACGGGCTCGACGAGCTCGATGTGGACGCCGACATCGAGGCAGACCTCGGCATCGACAGCATCCGCCAGATCGAGATCGTGCTGGGCATCCGTGACTCCCTTGGTCTCGAGGCCGACGACAGCTTCAATGTCGGTGAGCACGCGACGTTGGGGCAGCTCATTGGCTACCTGCAGGGACGGCTGGACGACGCACCACAGGAAGAGGGTGGCCTCAAGCCCCCGTTTTTTCCCGAAGGGTGACACTGGAAACCGCACCCACGGGGCCGAGCGTCGAGCTGGGTCGCACGTGGGTGTTGTGTCACCCGAGCGCTGTCGCTGAGGTTCCGGATCTGCCGGAGGCTATCGTGGTCGGGGAGGATGCGTCGGAGGCGGAGCTCGCCGCGCTCGGTCCGGCTCCCGATTGTGTCATCGACTACCGTGGCGTCGCAGCCCAGACCGCTGCGGCGGGGCTGCTCGGCGTCTTCCGGCTGGCGCGGGTTCTCCATGCGACGCCGCCGGGCCGCGTGATCGTCGCGACCGCCTGCGGTGGATCGCTCGGCGTGCTGCCGGGCTGCGAACTCGGGCCAGACGCACGGGCTGCCCAGGGCGCCATCGCGGGCGCGTGGAAGGCGGTGGCGCGCGAGTGGAGCGATGCCGGGGCCACGACCACACTGCGCGTGGTGGACGGGCCGGTGGGGCGGTGGGATGCCGAGGCGTTCGCCGCGGTCGCGGCGTTGGGTCGTCGCGAGGGCCCGGTTGAGGTCGGATTGCGCGCCGACTCCGTTGCGGGTGTTACGCCCGTGCTGCGGGGTGCTGACTTGGCGGGCGAACCGCTGAGACTCGGCCCGGACTCTGTGTGTGTTCTCCTGGGGGGAGGCCGTGGGATCACCGCCCGCGTCGCGAGGCTCCTCGCCCAGCGCTGCGGGTGCAAGCTGTTCCTCATCGGTCGAACCGAGGTCGACACTGACGTGACGGGCGTGTTTGATCAGCGGACTGAGCGCGCGCGCTGCCGCGCCGAGAACCCAGACGCTGGGGCCGCTGCTCTGTCCAGGTTGGTGGAGGGGCGTCGGCGCCAGTTTGAGGTCGCGGCGTCCATCGCGGAGCTCGCGTCCGCGGGGGCGTCTGCCGTGGTCTACCACACGGGCGACGCGAGCGATCCGGAGCAGATCGGTCT
>CALBXO010000523.1 GCA_937890335.1 uncultured Pseudomonadota bacterium
GCCCACCGGGACCTTCAGCGCGCGCTGGGACAGCTCCTCCGGAACGCGGCATTGGATCAAGCCCTTGGCGAGTGGGTCCGTGAAAGCGTCGGGTGCCAGCAGCAGCGTCGATTCTGCGAACGTGCCCTCCGCCACCTCCACGACGTACGCCGTGGTCTTTATCTTGCGTCCGCGGTACTTGCGGTCCGCGGCGCGCTTGTCCTTCTTGTAGGCGGCGATGAGCTTGGTCGCCGACACCTTGCGGACCTTTGGGTTGTCGCGATTTTTGGCCACGGCGTCGCGCGTCTTTTTGGACTTTGCGGCGCGCTCCTTTGCTGCGGCGCTGGGCTCTGGGGGCTCGGGGCAACAGCACCCTGACAGTGCCACGGCCAGGACCGTGCACAGCGCCAGCAGCCAGCTTGGGCGCGCGGGGCTCACGCGTTCTCGAGCGTGATCAGGCGGAGGCTGCGGATGGCCGTGGCGTCGCCCGTGTAGTCCTGTGCTCGCCGGATCAGGTCTGCGATCTGGTCGTCGTCGAGGTCGTCGCTGAGGGCGCTCACGTCGTAGGCTACGCCGTACTTTGGGAAGTCGCGGTGGGCGGAGCCCAGGTTGCTGACGCCGGCCTCGTAGATGGCCTCGTCGATGGCGTGTTTGGTGCCGCGCAGGTCGGAGTGGACGACGGTGAGGATGTGGGTTGCGCCCTCCACGCCCTGGACACCGACAGGGTATTTGGGGCTGTAGACGCAGTTGCGGGCGCGCCCGCGGTGGTTGAGCTGGCGGGTGGTGCCGGCGACGTGCCGCGCGATGCGGGGCTGCGCTTCCTGGGTCGCGGCGCCGATGTGCGGGGTGGTGATGATGCCCGGAACGCCTGCGTAGGGGTTGGTCCAGTCCTCGCCCCGGTGGTGCGGCTCCTCGGGAAAGACGTCCACACAGGCAAACTCGATGGCGCCGGCTTTCACCGCGTCCACCAGGTGCTCCGGCTCGAAGATGTTGCCGCGGGCTGCGTTGATGAAGATGCGCGGGCCGGACTTCTCCGTGGTGCTGCCAAAGCCCATGAGGTCGTCCCGGCTGACGATGCCGGTGTTGGATTTGCCGCGCCAATCGTCGGCGCTCAGGTGCAGCGAGACGACGTGGCTCTTGGCCATCACCTCGCCGATGCTGCCGGCCAGAGTCCAGCCGAGGGTCTCACCCACCTCCTGCGCGACCTCGCGGTTGTCGTAGAAGGCGATGTTCATGCCCAGCGCGTCGCAGAGCTGGGCGACCTGCTTGCCGATGTTGCCCAGGCCCACCACGCCGAGGGTCTTGCCCCGCAGCTCGTAGCGGCCCTTGTTGTTCTTGAGCCAACGGTGCTCGCGGGTCTCGTCGTTCGCGTCGAAGATGCGCCGTCCGAGACAGATCATCTCGCCCAGTACCAGCTCGGCGACGGAGCGCCCGTTGGAGATGGGGTCGTTGGTGACCAGCACGCCGTTGCGCGCGCACGCCTGCTTGTCCACCGAGTCGTCGCCGATGCAGCAGAGCATGACCGCGTGCAGGTTGGGCGTGGCCTGCACGACGGCCTCGGTGATCTCCACGCGGCTGCGCTTGTAGATCAGGTTGTGGCCACCGCTGCGCAGCACGTCCACGAGCTCGGCTTCGGTGGTGGGGGGCTCGTTGAGCCGTTCCACCTCGATGCCCTGCTCCTGCAGGTATTTGTCGAGGGTCGAGTGGGGGTTCTCCAGAACGAGCGCCTTTGTGAACCCACCGCGCCAGAATCGTGTTTCAGCCATGCGCGTGAGGTAGTACGCGACCCACGAGCAGTCAAGGCACCATCCTGCGGCCGGCGCACAGCTTCTGTGCAGGGGGACGCGGTTGGGGCATGATGGCGCGGCATGACCAACCGCGACACGTTGCAACACCCGGTGGAGGCCCGCGGCCTCGTACGCCACTATGGCGAGCTGCGCGCGGTGGATGACGTGAGCTTCAGCGTGGCGGCGGGCGAGGTTTTTGGCCTGCTTGGGCCCAACGGCGCCGGCAAGACCACCACATTGCGGATGCTGTCCACGCTCATTGAGCCCGACGAGGGGACGGCCACCATCTGTGGATTGGACACCACGGGCGACGTGGAGGGGGTCCGGCGCCGGATTGGGTACCAGACCGGGGACACCAAGCTGTACGAGCGGCTGACGCCGGTGGAGTTTCTGCGGTATTTCGGCGCCCTGCACGACATGGAGCGGTCGCTTGTGGATCAGCGCATCGAGGAGCTGACCCAGCTGCTGGGTTTTGGCGAGTACAAGGACAGGCACTGCTCCACGCTGAGCACGGGCCAGAGCCAGCGAGTGAGCCTGGCGCGGGCCCTCCTGCACGACCCGGACGTACTCATCCTGGACGAGCCGACCAGCGGCCTCGACATCATCTCCAGCCAGTTCATCCTCGACTTCCTGGTGGAGGAGAAAGCGCGGGGCAAGGCGATTCTGTACAGCACGCACATCATGTCCGAGGCGGAGCTGCTCTGCGACCGGCTGGGCCTGCTCTACAAAGGGCGCCTGCTGCACGTGGGGCCGTTTGACGAGGTGCTCGCGGCCACCGGGCAGCGGTCCCTGACGCGGGCCTTCCTGCACGCCATCGCCGAGTTTGACGAGGGCGCCGCGCGGCTGACCGAGGGGGGCTCGGATGAGTGAGCCGCGCCCCACGCGCCCCCGCGCCCGCGTCGTCCGCGCCATCTATGGCAAGGAGGTCCGCGAGACGCTGCGCGACCGCCGCACGCTGTTTCTGCTCATCGCCGTCCCGCTGATCTTCTACCCGCTCCTGCTCATCGTCTTCACCGAGGTCCTGCTGTCGCAGAAGGAGAAGATCGAGGCGGAGGCCGGGACAGTCGCGCTCGCCGCCCATGTGCCCGAGGGGCTGGCGCGGAGAATACGCGACGACGAGACCCTGGTGGTCGCGACCCCGACAGACCCAAAGGCGGCTTTGGTTGGGGGCGAGATTCATGCAGTCGTGTCCGTCACTGACGATGTAGAGACTGTCCTGGCGTCCAACGGCACCGCGACGGTCACCCTCACGTTCAACTCCGTGGAGCCGCTGAGCGGCAATGTGCGCGAGCGCATCGAGGAGCACCTGCGCGACTGGAAGAAGGAGCTGCTCGCGGCGCGGCTGACCCGCCAGGGTCTGGAGGCGCCGTTTGTCATCCCGCTGACGCTGGAGGACGACGACATCGCGCCGTCCTCGCGTCAGGTGGGGTCCGTGGTCGCCCAGTTTCTGCCCATGCTCGTGCTGATCTTCATGATCACGGGTGCGTTCTACCCGGCTGTAGACGTGACGGCGGGGGAGAAGGAGCGCAAGACGATCCAGACCCTGGTGACGAGCCCGGTGCGGCCGCTCGAGATCGTGATCGGGAAGTACCTGACGGTGCTGACCGTTGCGATGATATCAGGCTTGATGAACATCCTGAGCATCGTCGGCATCGTCCTGCACAATGTGCTCAACGCCGGCGGCGAAGGGGTCGATTTTGGGCTCAGCCAGGTCAGCGCCGGCGACGTGTTTGCGCTGATCTGGACGGTGTTGCTGCTGGGCGTGATGTTCAGCGCCATCCTGATGACCATCGCTACGTTCGCGGAGACGCCCAAGGACGCGCAGAACTACCTGGCGCCGGTCTATATGATCTGCCTGCTGCCGGTGATGGTCGCGCAGGTGCCGGGCATCGAGATCTCCCAGGGCACGGCGTTCATCCCGGTGCTCAACGTGGCGCTCGGGATGAAGGAGATACTCGTTCACGGGGTGGTCTGGGACAATCTGTTCATTGTCAGCGTGTCCAGCCTGATCGTGACAGTGCTGACGCTTGTGCTCGCCGCGCGACTCTACACCCGCGAGGAGCTGCTCATCGGACGGGCCGGCGCGCGGGCGCTGTTTGCGCGCAGCAGGCGCCGGACGCCTCTGGAGACCCCCACCATCGGTCAGGGGCTCGTTCTTCTCAGTGTCCTGTTCCTCCTTTTGTACTACGTGGGCGCGTCGGCGCAGGGCCAGAACATCTGGTTTGGGTTGCTCCTGACTCTGTGGGTGCTGCTGTTGGTCCCGACGCTCGGCACCATCAAGTGGTTGAAGCTGGATTGGCGCAAGACCCTGCACCTGAACCGCCCACCGCCTCTGGCGCTGGTGGGCGCCGCGCTCCTTGGGTTTAGCGCATTCATCTGGGTGGGCGCCGCCGCCAACGCCTTCCACGACGCGTTCCTGCCCGTGCCCGAGCTGTTCGAGGAGGTGATGCGCACCACGTTCACGCCGCCCACAACCTGGAGTGGGAAGCTCGGACTTATCGCGGTCGCGGCGCTGTCCCCGGCCATCTGCGAGGAGGTCGTCTTCCGCGGCTTCCTCCTGTCGAGCTTCCGCGGGCGCACGAGCGGAGCGGTGGCCGTAGTGGTGACAGCGCTGCTGTTTGGGCTGTTTCACCTGTCCATCTACCGCCTCATTGGGACCACGGCGCTGGGGCTGGTCATGGGTTGGATCGTCTGGCACACGCGCTCCATCTGGCCGGCGGTCCTGTTCCACTTCCTCAACAACGCGACGAGCATTCTCAGCGGCGATATTTTTCTCGCGCTGGGGATCGAGATGACGGCCCAGGAGTTTTTGATTGCGTTGATTCTGGGTGCGATGGCGCTGAGCGTCTTCGGCTTTGCGTTGGCGGGGTTGAGTACGCGCGGGCGGCCACCGGACTGACGAGTCGTGTGCCGATTCTGGGAGGCTGGCGGCGTCCCCCGCGCCGGTCGGGGGGCCAGGTGTTGGCTGGGCAGTGCGTGGGCGGCGTGGCAGAGTGCTGACCATGTTGGACAGCGACAAACCGGATCCTCCCGCGGCGCCCGACCCGGCGCCCGTCGAACCCGCGCGCATCCCGGAGTTGCCCCCTGCCGCCCCCGAGGGCGTGGAGTCCATCGCGTCCACCATCGAAGCCACCGTCGTGGACGTGTGGAAGCTCGCGCTGAACCTGGTGCGGACCTTCGCGGTGCTGACCGTCCAGCCGCTGCGGGCGGGCGAATTGTTCATCGGCGATGCGGTGGGGGGGCGGAACCGCTACGTGTCCCCGGTGTTCCTGCTGACCATCGCCGCGACCCTCCAGGGGGTCTTTCTGGTCAGCTGGGGTGCCGGCGGCGATGCGTTGACGGACAGCGTCAACACCGTGCGCGAGGCCATTGAGGGGAACCCTGCGCGCGCGCTGCCGGCGATCCTCGGCTCCAGCATCGCGATCATGGTGTCTGGGTGGTTGGGGTCCGTAGCCCTCGTGCGCGCAGGCCCTCGGCGCGGCGACGCCTACCAGGTCCTGCTCTATGCGCTGAGTCTGAGTTTCATCGCCGGTGTCGTGTGCGAGACCTTGCCCTCCCCGTTCAATCTGCTCCTGGTCGGGTACGCCGCGGTGCTCGGGCCGGCCCTGGTCATCTTTGGCTTCCTGCGCTGCCTCCCGGATGCGCGCACCGGCGCGAAGTTCGCCGCTTTCGGCTGGCCCATTCTCGCGACGATGTTGGCGTTTCCGATGGGCGAGGCGGCGCACCAGGCTGCGGAGTTCGCGGTGCCGGCGCTGACGTTGGACGTGGCGACGCTTGGCCACATCGAGGTGGAGGGGACTACGGTGCGAACCAAGGTCCTGCTGCGCAATAAGACCGAGCGGCCGCTCTATGTGGAACGCGCGAGCATGAAAGTGTTTTTGCCCGGCGACGTCGTGCTGCAACCGGTCGCCGACCCGGAGGCGGACGCCTGGATAGGAGTCGATGACGAAGACGACGAGACGGTCGAGTTTGTGGGCCAGTCCACGCCGTCGATGGACGAGGCG
>CALBXO010000524.1 GCA_937890335.1 uncultured Pseudomonadota bacterium
CGCAGTTCTCGGGGAAGCCCTCGTCGATGATGTTGTCGCAGTCCTCGTCTTCGCCGTTGCAGATCTCCGTGGGCTCGCGACCGCAGTCGCCGCACCGGTTCGTGAGGCCCTCGTCAAAGAGGTTGTCGCAGTCGTCGTCGATGCCGTTGCAGACCTCCTGGGGCACGTCGCCGCAGGTTCCGCAGCGGTTCAACGTGCCTTCGTCGATGTCGCCATCGCAGTCGTTGTCGATGCCATCGCAGGTCTCCCGCGGCGGTGTCCCGCAGGTGCCGCAGCGGTTCAGCGTGCCCTCGTCGATCATATTGTCGCAGTCGTTGTCGAGGCTGTCGCACAGCTCGCTGCGGCGGCGTCCGGGCTCTTCGTTGCACTCGACGCTCGTACCGCTGTCGGTACAGACGATCTCGCCTGTTCGCGCACACTCGCCCACGCCCACGTCGCACCGGTCTCCCAGGTTTGGCCAATCCTCGTCGATTCGGCCGTCGCAATCGTTGTCGCGCCCATCGCAGATCTCGACGGGTTCGATGTCGACGAGGACAGCCTGCAGGACCTGGCGCAGTCGTGCGCGGTCCGTCGCGAAGAGCGCGGTTCCCTGCACAAGGTCAATGGCGCCGAATTCGTTGGTGGCGGTGCCGCCGGCCCGCGCCATCTGGTTGAGCTGCTCGGCCCCGTCAACTCCGGGCCCAAAGCCGACCACAAACGTCTTCACGTCATGGTCGCGGCCGTTGACGCGGAGCGTACGCATTTGCCGGGCAGGCACCGCGGGATCGAGGTTTGGCGTACCCTGGGGGCATTCGCGGACGCCGTCGGTGAGAACGATGAGGTAATAGGCGCGGCAATCCCGGCGCGGGTCGTCCGCGATGGCGTCGTCGCGAAAATAGTCCCTCGCGTCGGTGAGGGCCTCGGCGAGCGGGGTCCAGCCCGTTCCGCGCAGCTCCTTGTCTCTTGGAAAGTCTTCGCGGCCGTCCATCCAGCCAAGGATGGCGCTCTCGCTGTTGCCCGAGATGTCCACGAGTACGTCGGCGCCGCCGTTCTGCGCGTCGCACGCCCCCCAACCCGTGTAGTTGATGGCCTCGCGGTAGCGCAGCGAGTTGGGGCCCTCATCGAGGATGTTGACACCCTCCGATTGGTGGAAGCGCATCAAGCCGAACTCGATGTCGATGTCGGTGTCGATCAGGATGTCGCGGACGGCTTCCTTGGCGATGAACAGCCGCGAGTCGTTGCTGCGCCCGTCGCCGTTGGTGTCGAGGCCGGGGTGGTCGATGGAGCCGTCCCCGTGGGTCGCGTTGCTGTTGGTGTCCCACAGCATCGAGCCGGAGGTGTCGAACAGCACCATCACCTTGGGGGCGATGGACTGGGCCGACACGGGCTGGGCCACCAGTGCGGTCAATAGGATTGCAGCAATAACAGCGCGGCGCATGGACTACCCCCGTGTCACCCGCTCACGTATAGCACAACGCGCGCGGGATACGAGCAGGCCCTAGCCTGCATGCTGGACAAACTATTGGACGGGCGGGCAGGTCCAGACCGCCTCGAACCCCCAGAGGATGGGGGTTACTCCCGGCGTATCCGTGGCGAGGATCATCTCCACCTCCAGGTACTTTCCGGGCGGCACGCCGCTGATGTCAGCGGGGCTCTCCTCGTAGGGGCCGAAGCTCTCCGCGGTGACGAGGCCCTCCTGGGTCAGCGCAGATTTCACGCGGGCCGAAACGGAGGTTCCGACCGGTGTGGAGGCGCTCCAGCGCAGCTCCTTCCAGACCGCGACGTCGCTGCCCTCGCAGCCCGTGAACACTTCGCGGTAGGTGCCCTGGGGGGCGGTGAAATTGCGCAGCGTGTAGCCGGTGAAATCCGAGTAGGTATAGGGGCCGGTTCCGGTTGGGAAGTGCTGGGTCGCGCCTGTTGTCGGGTCGAGTCTGACGGCCGAAGAGGTCGCCTGGTTGACGCCCCACACACGGCCCTCGTAGTCCAGCCCCACACCGATTGTCCCCTTGCTGTCGCGGCCAAAGTCGAAGGTGTTGAGCTGCGAGCCATCTTCGTGTCGGAAGCGGGTGATGTGTCCGAGCAGGTCACCGTCCAGCGTGTGGCTGCTCCCAACGTAGATCCAGCCGTCCCGATCGGCCGCCACGCCGCGGGCGTAGCCTGTGCCGGAGGGCAGCTTGACCGTGAACCAGCTGTCGGTGGAGGGCGTGTACCGATGCACGGACTCACAGGCGAAAGCGCCGACCCAGAGGTTGTCCGCGCCGTCGAGCGTAATTCCGTATCCTCCGCTGCAGCCGTTGCTCCCACGCACCTGGATGGGCCCGGACACCTCGCCCGTACGCGAGACGATCTTCACGAGGCCGCGCGGCGGACCGTAGCTGATGTTGGTGGAGCCGAGGTCGATGGACCACAGGGATCCAAACCGGTCGATGATGCAGCCATACGGGTTGTGCGGAACGTCGACGGTGCGGATGAGCTCGCCTGTGCCCGCGTCGAGCTGGTAGTAGCGGCTCTCGGAAAATGCGCCGACCCAGACGGAGCCCACGCCGCGGACCGGGGCGAAGGGGTCGATGGCCAGGGCGCGCGGAACCGATTGTCCGATGCCGATCTTTTTGGTGAACAGGATGCACTCGTCGTCTTCGCCGAGGAATTCCTCACGGTCGAGGAGCTCGATGGTGCCGTTTCCGTTGGCGTCGCGGCTGGTCTCGATGGTGCCGTTGCCGTTCTTGTCCACGCAGTCGCGGTGGGCGATCTTGGTGACGGAGCCCTGGGAGTTGAAGGCGCGGTTTGCGATCCAGACATCACCCCGCAGATCGACCGCGGTGCGGCTGGGGCAGTTGCCGATGGGGCGGAGTGAGTTGGGGTCGCACGGGGCCAACGGGAACGGCATCGTCAGGTCCAACATCAGCGCGGACACATAGCGACCGACCTCAGCGCCGGTGCGCGTGTCGATCTTGGAGACCGTTCCTTCCTCGGAGTTGGCGATCCACAGAAAGGTGAAGTCAAAGCTGTCGCTGGACAGCTCAAGTCCGCCCTCGGGGTTCTCGACCAGGCCGTCACTGCCCTGGCCCTCGACATCCCAGTCGTGGTTGGAGCCCACACCGGCGCCGTCCGCTTCGCAGAGCGGGTCGCAGGTTCCGCAGGCGTTGATCTGGAGTCCTTCGTCGAACTCGCCGTCGCAGTCGTTGTCGACGCTGTCGCAGCTCTCTTCGAGCGGGGGGCGCTGGCCGATGCAGGGCGTCCATGCGCCGTTGTCACACGTCCGCGTGCCTCCCTTGCACTCGCCGACGCCGATCTGTCCCGGCAGCCCGTCAAAGCAAGACTCGGTCATG
>CALBXO010000525.1 GCA_937890335.1 uncultured Pseudomonadota bacterium
GGCCGGGCATTGAGCGGTACTGGGCGCCCGAGGACGCGCCCGATGCACTCAAGGCCAGGTTCGAGCCCGTGCAGTTTGACCTGACGGGCGATCGGCCACGGCCGTCGCGACACACGCGTTTCCACTACCCTGGCCCGCTGCCCGAAGGGTGGGGCAACGTGGGCGTGCGCGTGGCGAGTATGGAGTGGCCGGAGGTCGCCGGGCCGCGCCCCTATCTGTGCAACGTCGGCGGCAGCCGGCGGGTGGGCGCGAGCTGGTACGTGGAGGGCGTCCGGCAATTCCTGGAGGTCGCAGGCGCTGACTGCTGCGCCGCGACCGGTCCGCGACGGCCGGCGCGCTCGCGGCCGCTGCTGGCGCTGCCGTTGGTGGGGACGGGCAAGGGTGGAGCGCAAGACACCAAGGGCGGGATGATCCGCGCGCTGCTTCACTTTCTGTACGAGGCACTGGGGCAGGAGGGGCCGCCCATCGATGTGGCGCTCGTGGTCAAAGACGCGCGCATGTTCGCGGCGGTCCAGGCCCACCGCAAGCAACTTCTGGCCGACGGCGACGTGCCCGTCGAGGCGATGTGGGGCGAGCTGGATGACGCGCAGCGTGCGGACGCGGCCAGACTCGCGGAGCACGCCAGGCGTGGGCGGCTGGCGCTGTTCCTTGGCGCGGGCGTCTCCCAGGGGGCCGGCCTGCCCGGATGGACCCAGCTGCTCGAACGATTGGCGACCCTGGCGGTGTTCGATCCTGACGAGGCCGAGGCGTTCAGAAGGCTCGACCCGTACGACGCGGCGCGCATCCTGGAGCATCGCCTGGGCGGACCGGATGTCCTGCGCAGCGCCATCGCCAAGGAGCTCGTGCAGCCGTGGTACTCGCTCGGACACGGACTGCTCGCCGGGCTCGGCATCCGCGAGGCGGTCACGCTCAACTACGACGATCTCTACGAGTCTGCGCTGCGCGCCATCGAGGCAAATCCAGCCGTGCTGCCGTACCAGCCGGCGTCGAGCAGCGAGCGGTGGGTGCTCAAGATGCACGGCTGCGTCCGCCACCGCGATGAGATCGTGCTGACGCGGCGCGACTACCTGCGCTACTCCGAGCGGAGGGCGGCGCTGGCGGGCCTTGTGCAAGGCCTGCTCATCACGCGGCACATGCTCTTTGTCGGGTTCTCCCTGAGCGACGACAATTTCCACCGCATCGCGGACGACGTGCGCAAGGCGCTTGGACTGGAGCGGCCCGCCGACGGTGAGCGCATTGTCACGGCCGAATTCCGGGGCGGAATCGCAGACCAGTTTGGGACGGCGCTGCTCCTGGAGCGCAACGGGCTGTTGGAGGACCTCTGGCTTCAGGATCTCGATCTCGTGCCGATGGACCGCGCGGACGACGACGGGCTTCTGTGCGCGGCCCGCCGGCTCGACATCTTCCTCGATCATGTGGGCGGGTGCGCGGTGAGCAGCGGCTCTTACCTGCTCGATGACACCTACGAGGCGCTGCTCGGCGCCGAGGAATTGCAGCTGCGCGCCGCCCTGCTGCGCCTCCGCGATGAGATCGACAGCATCGACCCGAAGGACGCGGAGGCCGTCGGAGCGGTCCGCGCACTCCTGGTGGCCCTCGGCGCGGGTTCCCACTGAATCCCGGCTGCGGCCCCCAACCCGTGCGGGCGGGCCCTGTGACGCGGCGCGTTGCAACTGGCGATGGACCGGTCCATATTACGCGCGCCTCCAACCTGGGAGAACCCATGACCAACGCTTTTGATGCTCGCGATACCTTCTCTTTGAACAACGGCGACAAGGCGGTGATCTACCGCCTGTCCAAGCTGGAGGAGGCGGGGCTGACCACGCTGTCCAAGCTGCCGTTCAGCATCCGAGTCCTGCTCGAGGCCGCGCTGCGCAAGCACGACGGATTTCTCGTCACCGACAAGGACGTGAAGACGTTGTGCAACTGGTCTCCCGCGATGGAGAAGACCGAGTTTCCCTTCCTGCCGGCGCGCGTGATCCTGCAGGACTTCACCGGCGTGCCCGCGGTCGTGGACCTGGCTGCGCTGCGCAACGCCATGGCCGACCTCGGCGGTGACCCCA
>CALBXO010000526.1 GCA_937890335.1 uncultured Pseudomonadota bacterium
ACGCGACCTCGCCGTCGTAGAGCGCCTCAAGATAGCGCTTGTCCTCGTTGGACACGGTCAGCTTGCCCGTCTTGATCTCAGCCAGCTGGTTGCCCGTCGCCTGCGGCTTGATCGGACCGTTGTAGGCCTTGTTCCAGTACTTCTCGCGCCACTCCTTGGGGGGCGAGTACGGCACGTGGGGATCGATGGTGTGCACGTAGATGAACATGCGCTCGTCTTTGTTCTTGTCGATCCAGCCGAGCGCGTCGTCGACGAGGTTGTCGACGTTGGTGTTCTTCCCCTCGCGGATGTAGTTCGTGTAGTAGTTCCAGCCCTGCTTGAACCCAAACGCGTCGGACACGTAGCCGTTGGCGATGAAGCTCGAGGTCTTGAACCCCTTGGACTGCAGGTGCTCCCCGATGGTCACGACCTTCTGCGGCAGCTTGGAGGCGTCCTCCTTGTTCTTGTGCGTGTCGGGAAACAGGCCGGTGAGGATTGTGGAGCAGGAGGGCTTGGTCCAGTTCTCGTTGTCGTACGCCCAGTCGTAGACGGTGCCCTCGGCGGCGAACGCGTCAAAGTTCGGCGTCTTGACCGAGGTCTTGCTGTTGTACACGCCAAACTTGTCGACCCGCATCGTGTCAATCAGGTAGATCAGCACGTGCTTGGCGTGTTTGGCGGGCGCGGCCGCTTCCTTGGCGCCGTCGTCCGTTGCATCCGTGTACAGCGCCGGCTCACCCCAACCCACGAGCTGGCCACCGGCCCACTCACCGCCGGCGGTGAAGCGAAACTCCGTGACCTTCCCGGCAAAGTCGGCCAGGTCCACGACCTTCTCCGTCCAGGCCCCAGCGGAAACCGTCTCGTCGAGCAAGGTCTTGGCATCCACACCGTCGGCCTCAGCGATGACCGTCAACTTGGCGCCGGCCGCTTTGGCGGCGTATCCAAATCCCAGCTTCGGCGCGCCGGCCTCCGGGACCTGAAGGCGGTAGGTATAGGTCTGCGGGGTCGCCGCCACCAGGGCGTCCATGGACACACCGCCGTACACGAGCTTCTGCACCGCAGGCCCTGTGGGCGCGCTGTCCTTCTTGGCCCCCTTCGGCATCACCCAGACCCCCTCCACGTGCGCGCTCTGCTTGCGCCCGTCGGAGACCGTGTCGTAGGTGAACCGGATCATCAGCTGGTTCTCGCCGTTCTTGGTGGCAGTCTCCGGAATCTCGACGGTGTAGTCGGTCCAGTCGCCGGTTATCTCGGTGTTCGAGATGGGGTTGTCGTTCACGTAGAACACAACCTTATTGCCCGTCTTCACGGCCTTCATCCGCACAATGATGCGGTCGAACCCACCCTTCTTGTGCTTGAAGAAGACGCGCGCCGTCTTCGAATCCGACTCGAAGTACGTGACGTCGCCATCCTTGCGCGGCGTGGTGTCCCAGCCCGTGCGCCAGCCACCGTTGGTGTGCTTGCGCGCACCGATGGTGCCGAGGTCAACATTGATCAGGCCGTCGTTGGAGCGCACGGCCAGATGCGACATGTCCGTCAGCGACATCCGAAGTTTGGCGCCCTTCCGGTACTTGCCGTACACGCCCTCCGGGCGAGCTGCGACGCCTCCGGGTCCATCGCCGGTGGCGGCGCCCTTGACCCCCTCGGTCTTCCCGCCGGTCTCGACGGTTTCGGCCTTCTCGCCGTTGCACCCGAGTGCCAGGCACAGGCCCAGGGCCACAAATCCAACTCTCCGCACGCTCATGCTACTCCCTCTGTCCACGTTGGATGTGAGACGGGCTTCCTGCCCGCCGCCGTCCGCGTCCCTGCGTTGGCGACCACACCCCTGTACATCTCCTTGAGCTGGGCGACGTGGGCCTCCCAGCCGTACCGATTGGCGGCCTCCGCCGCCCGCTCGGCGAGCCGCTCTCGCAGCGCACCGTCCCCGAGGAGGGTGGAAATCGCGTCGGCAAAAGCCACGGCGTCCCCGTCCTCCACGGTCCAAACACCCTCTTCCAGACCAAGACCCTGTGCGCCCGACTCGCAGGCGACCACCGGGGTCCCGGCGCAGAGATAATTGACGAGCTTCACCGGGAAGCCCGAGGGGACCGTCCGCGGCAACACCGCGACCTGCGCCCCCTCCAGATACGGTTTGAGCGACTCAAAGCCCTGGTCCAACACCCAACGCACGCGCGAACGTCCCGACCACGGGGTGCGGGATACCACGGTGCATTGGACATCGGGAAGGCGGGCCAACGCAGCGTCCAGCACATCGAGGCTCTGGTAGCCGTCCAGATTGCCCGCGTAGAGCACCTGGGACGGCACCAGCTGTCGAGCCGGGGGTCCGTAGCGCACCGCTGGTGGCTGGTACTCGATGGGTTGGCCGCCGGTCAAGGCCCGCAGGCGTCGCTGCGCGTGCCGACTCACCGACACGGTCGCGTCACCGAGCCGCGGAACCGTGCGGTCCAGGGCCTTGCCCACCCAGCGCGCCACGGTCCGCGCACGCTGGGTCGCGAAGTAGGTCTCGAGCTCATCACCCATCAGATTGTGGGCATGATACAGCAGCGGCAGGCCATAGACGCGGGCGACGATCGCGCCAGCGAGGGCTCCCTCATAATTGTGCGCGTGGACCAGATCGAAGGGGCGTCCGTCGCGCCGGGCACGATGGGCCGCGCGGGTCGCCGCCGCGGCCAGGCCAGCATCGGCCACAGGCCGGCGCCACGTCGGTCCCGCCGCCAGGCGCCGGTGGCCGGGGACGGCAGGCGCGCGGTGCACTCGGTACGGCACCGCGGCGTCGTGCGCCTTGAGGTTGCCCGCGCCCACGCCGTACGTCACAAGCTCAACGCGCACGCCCGCGCGCGCGAGGGCCGACGCCATGTCTCCAATGAGAACCTGGGTGCCCCCCGCCGTTGGGAACGGGCACGCCGCCAACATGAGCACGTTCATCCTTGAACTCGCTCCGCGTTCAGAATCCGCGCGCGCAGCGACCCAAGTCGATACGCCGCCAACTCCCATAATGCCCGCCCCACCACATCGGGACGAGCGCCACTGGCCTCGCCGTGCTCGCGCGCGAGATGTTGCACGGGCCGCTGCTCCAGGACCAACCCCAGGCGCCTGGCCTTGTGCAAGAGCTCCGCGTTGATGAGCGCGCCGTCGGACTCCAGGTTCATCCGCTGGAGATCCGACCGGCGCATCACCTTGAACGCGCAGTTCACGTCCCTGGCGCGCACGCCGAGCAAGCTGCGGACCGTCCCGGTCCACACACGCCCGAGCGCGCGGCGATGCCATCGATCGTGGCGAGAATAGCGGTAACCGACGATCAGGTCGACACCCTGCTCGTCGAGCCCCCGCAGAAAATCTCCGAGCGACGACGGCGCGAATTGCCCATCGCTGTCCGTGAAGAAGACCCAAGTGCCGCGCGCCTCGTGAAATCCGGTGCGCAACGCGGCGCCGTACCCGCGGTTGCGCTCGTGACGCACGACCCGCAGCGACACATCGTCGCCCCCGGGATGGGCGCGCAGCGCCCGCTCGGTGCCGTCGGTGCTGCCGTCGTCCACCACCAGCACCTCGCACAAGCGTCCGAGGCGGCGCGCCGCCTGCAGGAAGCCAACGGCGACCACGCCGATGTTCTCAGCCTCGTTGTGCGCCGGCAGTACAACCGTGAGCCACGGCGCAGTCCAGGACACGCCGCCTGCGACGCCTTCGGGGCCCGGTGGCGCTCCCGCCTCCACGGGGAGCTCGCTGCACATGCTGTCGGCCGAATTATCCATATGCTAGATGTAGCCCAATTTTCGCAGACGTTCCTCGATGACCGCTTGCTGCGCCGGCGCGTAGCCGCCCCACGTCGGCACCGTAGCCGGGCCGGTTGGCGCAGGAACCGCGCCCTCTTCCCGGCGCACTTGTGAGCAACCTTCGAGCCAATCCGGCGCCGCCATGCCCAGCGCCGCGAGAATCGTGGGCGCCATGTCCACCATCCTGGCCCGTTTGCGCCGGGCCGCGACACCTGGACCCCGCGCGAGCCAGAACCCGTCGCGCCGGTGCGTCCCGTTCATCCCGGCGCCCTTTCGCCCGAGCCTCTCCGACGGCTCCAACCGCCGCCAGACAGGACCGGGCCCCGCCGACGTCAGGCAGTTGTAGGCGTAGTCGCTGTCGAAATCCATGTCGAGGATCAGCTCGGGCGCGTCCCCGATCGCCGGCCCGGTGTACAGCGCCTCGCGCCGCCACACGCGCCGCACCGCCGGCCGTCCCGTCCACGGGTCGCGCAGGCGCTGGCGCACGGCATCCTCAATCTCGCCGAGCACCGCGTCCACCGACCCCGGATCCAGCCGACCGTTCGGTTCGCGGCCCCGGACGTTGAGTCGAATCGACGGGTGGTAGCTGAGCTCCTCGCTGAACGCAGCGGTGCCCCGCCAGTCGATGCCACGAAAACGCCGGCCGGCCTCGGCGCGCCCTGCCCCCGCACCCAGAAGCCGCCACAGCCGCTGCTGCAGGCGCCCTGGAACCAGCGCCAGGGCAGCCCCAGTTGCCGCCCCCAAAGCCGAGGGCCGCCCAGCGCCGGCCTCCCACTGCAGAAAACCCTCCTGCGCCAGGAACCGGTTCAGGTACAGCACCTTGTCGCCGCTGCCCCCAAATCCATGGTCGCTCGCCAGCAGCACAGTCTCCGCCCCCGACTGCGCCACCAGGCGCTGCACAGCGCGATCCAGCGCGATGTACACATCGCGCAGAACGCCATCGAGACCCTGCGTGTTCGCGGGTCGCCGTGGAGACGCCGGGTCGTGGAACGCCCAGAAGTGATGCGCCGCTGTGTCGGACGCACCAAAGTGCACCATGAACAAGTCGAACCGCTCGCGCTCCATCAGCCAGCTGCAGATCGCCGCCCGTCGCTCCACACCCTCCAGCAGCCTCGTGGCAGCCCGGCGATGCCAGCCGGGCACCCAGGTGCGGGTCTCGGAGAAGTCCGCAAAGCGCCACCCGCCAAACCGGCGGTCCAGCTCGCCTGCGAGCTCCGGCGGGTGCACAAAGCTTGCGTCTGCCGTGACCGCCACGGGGGAGTCAAAACCGCCGATGACAACGCCGTTGAGCGGCTCGGGCGGGTACGACCCGGGGAAGCCGAGGCACGCCACGCGCAGACCGGCGTCGCTGGCCAGCCGCGCCACGGTGGGCCGGCGACGGATCGCGCCGCCCACGAACTCCAATTGGTAGGAGTTGGGCCGCAGCCTCGCAAAATCGAAGATGCCGTGTTCACCGGGGTTCACCCCCGTCAGGAACGAGCTCCACGCCGGAAATGTAGCGTACGGCAGCGTGCTCTCCAGCGGCCCCCACCTCCCCTCACGCCGCAGCGCGTCAAGGGTGGGAAGGTCCTCGGAAAACTGCTCGACCAGGGACGGCTCGAGGCCGTCGAGCCCGATGACCAGAAGCCTCATCGCCGCACACCCGGTAGACCCGCGAGCGGGCACACAAGCGGGGCAGGCACGCCGCTACTTGTAACCCGCGATGAGCCGCGGGTTCTCCATGTAGCGCTTGAACTCCGAGCAGATCAGGCCGATCTGGTAGCCGTCCAGCACGCGGTGATCGAACGTCCCCGTGGAGCGGCAGACCGGTCGAATCTTGATTTCGTCTTCGTGTACGACGGGCTTGGGGTCCGTGCGTCCGATGAGGAGAATGATGGGCGTGCGCGACATGGGGACCAGCGGCGCGAAGCCTGCGTGGACACCGAAACTGGCGCAATTGGAGACCATGGCGCACCCAAATGGGTCCGGTTTGACGCCGATGGCCGTCGTGTTGATGCCCAGGTCGAACATGGCCCGGTCGAGCACCTTCATCATGCCGCCGAGGACAAACCCGGGCACGAGGTCGAGCATCCGCTTGGTCTTCTCAATTTCCGCGTCCTTGCCCTTGCGAACCTTCAGCGCGCGACCGTTGAGCGCCGCGGCGACCTCTACGATGGTCTTCTTGTCCACGTCCCGCACTTTGACGCCGGACAGGTCGGCGCCGCCGGCGTCGCCCGTGCCCTTGATCGCAACCTGGACAAACACGTCCACAGTGGTGCGCCGGCGCACCTTTCCGCGGATCACCAGCGCGTTGAGCTCGGGGTTCTCCGCCATGATCGTCCCAATGGACTTCACGGCAAAGTGCGTGACGCTGACGTTCTCCCCCGACTCTTCGCGAAGCTCTTCGAGGACTTCGTGCAGGTTGGTGAAGTCCATGTCGTCAAAACCCAGGATCTGGGGCGACAGGGCCTCGGGCCACATGGCGGTCGCGATGCGGCGCCATGACGAGATCTTTTCGAGTTCAGCAAATCGTGCCACGACCGCGCTCCGGACAGAGGTCAGGGGAACGGGCCGTGTCCTACCACGCGCGCGTTGGCATTGGCAAAGAGAGAACGACTCTTCAGGAAGGGGGTCGGGCAGGGGCCGCGGCGGCTCTTGGAGCTGCGCCGCGGCTGGGGTTTGCCAGGAGGGACGCGCGTGGCGGACACAGCACCGCACACCACCGGGCTCGCGCCACCGCCCCGAAGTATCGCCCGGCTTACGGTTGTGCCGGTGCGTCGACCGTGTCGACCTGCAGGCCGAAGCGTGTTTCGAACACGTGAGGGCCAAGGGCGTCGCGGACGGCGTGCGGGCGCGGCTGCAAAGCAGGGCAGGACTTTGGGGGCGGCGGTGCCAGACAGTGCGTCGATCAGGCCGCGAGGACCTCACCGTCCGCAGCGGCGATTCGCTCGTCGAGCTCCTTGAGGAGCGTGACGCGGTTCTTGTGAGCGACCTCGTAGACGCGCAGGGCGCGGAGGTCGATGACGGCCAGACCGTCCAGGAACGGCAGGACCTTCTTGATGCTCAGGTCGTCAAAATTGGCGATGGGAAGGGTCAAGGCCTGGCTGGCGCGGACCGTCACGAGCAGCTCCGAAAGCGCATCTTCGCCCTTGGCCAGGACCGTCGCCCGCTCGCCCAGGGTGTGGCGGGCCTTGCCCAGCAGCTCCAGAGCGCCCTCGAGCGTCTCGGCCTCCAGGTTGCGGATGCGCCCGCGCGCCGCGCTCACCGCCTCCTCTCCCTGGCGTTGAATCTCTTCGCGCCGCTGGCGAAGGTTGGTGACCTTCTCGTCCACGACGTTGCGGATCTCGTCGGCGCGCTTCTCAAAACGGGTACGGAGGGTGTCTGCGTTCATGTTACTCACCTGACATCTGTGACACAGCGCGTTACAGGCGCTGCTAGACCCGGGGCTCATACCCGGATGCGGCGCAATATAGTCCTGTGACGCACCGAGTCAAGAGGAAAAATGACGCACTGCGGTGACACGTGACTCGCCGCGTCATTACGCGCTGCACCAAACGGAGGCACCACACGCGACTGTGCTTGCCGCACCGGTTGCCGCAATGACCAACCGGCGGTAGTCTGTCCACAGGCAGTCAAAAGGACTCATGGCCGCAGATTCCCGGCGCACACAGACAGGCGAACTCCCCTCCGTGGGAGACCTCGTCGCTGGACGTTATCGGATCCACAAGCAGCTCGGCGCTGGTGGCTTTGGTGTGGTGTTTCACGCCAGCCAGGAGTCCATGGGCCGCGATGTGGCCATCAAGTTCCTGTCGCCCAAGGTCCTCCAGGACCCCGTCGCCGTGGAGAGATTTCGGCGTGAGGCGTTCAACGCCAGCGGGCTGCGGCACCCCAACACCATCGTCCTTCACGACTATGGGCAGGACGACCAGGAACGCTTCTACATCGTCATGGAGTTGCTGGAGGGCCAGCCGCTGTCCAAGGCGATCTTCACCGGCGGTGGCCTGACGCTCGGGCGCGCGCTGCACATCGGCGAGCAGATCCTGCGGTCACTGGGCGAGGCCCACCAGCGCTCACTGGTCCATCGCGATCTGAAGCCCGAGAACATCTTCCTGACCGAGCTTCTGTCGGAGCAGGACTTCGTCAAGGTCCTGGATTTTGGGCTCTCCAAGGCCATCGAGGCGCCGGACCCTTCGCTGACGCAGGAGGGCGTCGTCTTCGGCACGCCACTGTACATGGCCCCCGAACAGGCCTACGGCGAAGATGTCGTGCCCGCGTCGGACCTGTTCGCGTTTGGGCTGCTCTTGTACGAGATGCTCGTCGGCGAGCGCCCGTTCAGCGGGCGCAGCTCCATGGACGTGATGCTCAAGCTCACGCAGGAGCCGCTGCCGCGCCTGCCGGCGCCCCTGACCGACACGGCCCTCTCGCGGTACCTGGACAGACTGACCGAGAAGGAGCCAGAGAACCGCTTCAAGGACGCCATCGAGGCGCTCCCGACACTCCAGGCCATGGTGCGCGGCGAGCAGCTTGAAGGCCTGCCACCCATCGACGAGATCTACGTCGGCACCCACCTGGACCGGCGCACCAACGCGCCGCCCCGCGCCGCACCCGTGGTTCCCGCAGGCGACCTCCTCGGCGAACTCTTCGCGCCAGAGGAACTCGCCGCGAGCGAAAAACAGGTGGCGCGCGCAGAGTTGATCGTGTCCGGGGGACACCCCGGAATCGAGCCCCTCGCGGACAACACGCTGCACAACGCGGCGTCCAGCGTCGCCAACATCCGCCCAGCCGTCACGCCAACCACCGGCTATCCGGCCGCGGGGACCGGTCCCGCCCCGCCGCCCAAACGCGGCGTGTCCGTCGACCTCGACGCGCGCTCGCGCAAGCGCCCGACCTACGGCTACGACGCGGACAGCGACTCGATCAAGACGATCATCACGAAGGTGGACGTCTCCGGGGACGAGCGCTCCCGCAAAGTGCGCTCCCTGTCCGAGCTGGTCTACACCGTCCCCCTCGTCGGACGTGACGCCGAGATCGCCTCCCTGGAACAGCGCGGCACGCAGGCCATGCGAGGGCTCGGTGGCATGTTGCTCGTCGAGGGCAACGCCGGCATCGGCAAGAGCGCCCTCCTGACGGAGTTCCGGGCCCGCATGGAGGCCCGGCAGGGCGTGCGCGTCGTTCACGGCGCCTACCATGAGAACTCCACGGGGCCGGGCTCGGGCCTGCGCGAGGCGGTGGAGGACCTCCTCGGCATCCGCGGCATGGACGACGACCGCGCTCTGCGCGCTGTGCGCCGGCGCATGGAGGAACTCAACCTCGGACGCCCCGAGTTCGTCCGGATGCTCATGGCCGCGCTGCGACCTGCGCTCGCGCAGGAGGCGGACCTCAAGATGAGCGCCGCGCGCATCTCGTCACCGCTGGCCTTCCGCGTCCTCGAGCGCGTCCTCATGCGCGAGGCGGACGAGAGCCCGGTCATCCTGCTGGTGGAGGACCTCCATTGGGCGGACCCGTTCGCGCTCGGCTTTGTGGAGTACATCGTCTCCAGCCTCTCCCAGGCCATGTCCGGCGACTCCGGCGAGCGACTCGTGCAACGCAGCCGGCCGCTGCCGCTGCTGTGCGTCGCCACGCTGCGCCGCAGCCACGTGCTGAGCAAAGCCGCCCTCGTGGGCGTCATCGGACGCATGGGCAAGTTTCTCGGAAAGGGGTTTGGACGGTTTGAAGTCGCGCCGCTGGACGCCACGGCGTCCGCCACTCTGCTCAGCCATATCCTGCCGGTCCAGCCCGACCTTCTGGCCCGCATTGTCCGGGCCGGGCGCGGCAACGCGCTCTACCTGATCCAGGCCCTTCGCCTCCTCGCTGCACGCCGTGTGCTCGAGTACGACAGCGACGCGTGGCACCTGCGCAATGGCGCCAGCGTCAACCTGCCGCAGACCTTGCCGCAGCTCGTCGTGGACCGCGTCTCGCACCTGGCCCCCGAGCTCGGCGAGGCAGCAGAGGCGGCGGAATTCGCCCGGCTCCTCGCCGTGCTGGGCGCGACGTTCACCCACGGGCTGGCCGAGAGCTACTTCCACCACCTGGGTCGCCCCGAGCTGCTCGGCCGCCTCAACGACACCATCGGCACCCTTGTCCATGGTGGCATCCTGCGGCGCGTGGCGAGCAAGGCCACCGGTTACACCTTTGAACACCATCTGATGCAGGAGGTCCTGCTGGAACAGGCGCGTCTGGTGTCCAACGCGCAACAGACGCACCTGGCGGCAGCCCGCGCCATGGAGGCCATCGCCGGTGGATCCGGCACGTACGCGGCCGACACGGGGTTCCTCAGCGACGTCGCCGAGCATTGGGAGGCCGGCGGCGAGTCTGCCCGCGCCGTCGACGCCCGCATCCGAGGCGCGCGGACCGCCGAGCGAGGCCTCGACCTGGAGTCGGCCCGCTCCCTGTACCGCCAGGCCGAAGAGGAGCTCGAGCGCTCCGGCGACCGCACCGCCCGACGAAGCGCGGTTCAGATCAGCCTGGCCGCGCTCTACATCCGCCTCGGCGAGCTCGGCCCGGCCGAAGATCTGCTCACGCGCGCGACCGCCCTGGCCAAAGAGCTCGCCGACCCGCGCGCGGAGGGACGCGCCCTGGCGTTGATGGGATCACTGCTGACCGTACAGTCCCGGTACAAGGAGGCGCTGCGCGCCTACCGCCGCTCCGGCGCCTGCTTCAAGGCCCTCGGAGACGGTGCCGCCGACCTGGCCGGACTCGCCGAGGCCTTCCATGGCCAGGGTGAGGTCGCGCGCCTGCGCGGCGACCTCTCCACCGCGGAGTCGCTGTTCCAGGAGGCGCTCGACAAGGCGAGGTTTGCCGGCGCCACCGATGTGGAGGCCCATTGCCTCCACGGACTCGGCCGCATCTGCCACGTGTCGGGGAGACTGAGTAGCGCCACCCGTTTCCTGAACCAGGCGCTGGAACGATTTGACCAGTGCGGGCTCGTCATCTCGAGCGCTGCCGTGGCCTCGGATTTGGGCCTGTCGCAGCTCTACACCGACGGGCGCTCGGTCGCCGAGGCGGCCGTGCGCCGCGCCATGGACATCCTCGACACCGCCGGCGAGCCCTTGATGTGCGCGCACGCGCGCATCCACCTGGGCCTGATCCTGCGGCGCAGCACCGACCTGGACGCGGCCGATCATGCCGCCGACGAGGCCATGCGCGTCTTCCGCCAGCTCAACAATACCTACGGCGTGGCAAAGGCGACGCTCCTCAAAGGCGAGATCGCCCATTCGCGCGGACGCTTTGAGGAGGCGCGCGCACTGGGTCAGGATGCTCTGACCCAGCACGAGGCGATTGGCGACGCCCACGGTGTGGCCCTGAGTCTGCTGTATCTCGGCCAATGGGAGCTCGAGAGTGGTGACCTGGACCAGGCCGAAGAGCAGCTCAACCACGCCATCGTCATGTTCGAGAAGGGCAGCATCCTGCTCTACCACCCGATCACGCAGCTGCACCTGGGTCGCGCCGCAGAGGAGCGCGGGCAGCTCGAGCGCGCCCGCGAGTACTACGCGGACGGCATCAAGCGAGCCCGCGAGTCCCAGAACCGCGAAGTGGAGGCGCTCGGGGCGGCGCTGATGGGGGGCTTGTCCCTCATCAAAGGGCGGCTGAGCCAGGCGCGCGGGTTTCTCACCACCGCGCTGCAAGTCGCCAACGCAATCGACGACGTCGAGCTGCGTGTCCTCTCGACGTTTGGTGTGGCCTGGGTGGAGACCCTCGCCGGCAACGCGGCCAACCGGAAACGACACCTGCAGGACCTGCATGCCCTGCTCGACTCCGCGCCCAACCGCGACTTCTACCTGCGGGAGCGGGTCTCTCGGGTCGCCAAGGCTGTCAAGGTTGTCCGCGGTGCAAAGGAGGCGGATTGGTATCGCATGACGGCCCTGGAAGTTCTCCAGCAGATGGGGGCAGCGTGATGACCCGGTGCGAAACACGGCCAACGCGGTCTCCATGGCTGAGCAGGCTCCTGGCCGGCCTGACGCTGGCTGGGCTCTGCCTGGCGGGCCCGACGGCGACGGCGGGTCCCTGGGTCAAAGCCCCGGGCGAGGGCTACCTCAAGGCCGGCGCCACCTGGTTTGAAGCCGAAGAAGGGTTCAACCAGGGCATCTCGACGGGCCTGGCGTACACCGGAATCACCTACAACATCTACGGAGAAGTCGGCCTTCCGGGCGACCTGCAATTGGTGGCCGACGTACCGCTGGTGCTCGCGACCAACCGCTCCGGCGCCGGCGTCAAATACCACAACAGCACCTTTGGCGACGCACGGTTCGAGCTCGATTACGCGCTGCTGCCCGATCTGCCGCTGACGCTGGGCCTCGAGGCCAAGATCCCGCTCTACACCCCGCTGGCCGAAGGGACCGCCCTGCGCCCCTACCCCCGCTCTACCGAGAAGTTTCCGGACGCGGGCGACGGCAATGTGGACCTGACACCCAAGCTGCTGTTCGGCTACTCGTTCCACCCCATCCCCGCCTGGGCCACCGCCGAGCTCGGCTACCGCGCGCGCTTTGACGGCTTTGCGGATGGGCTGCACTGGGCCGTGGGCGGCGGAATCTTTGCCGTACCCGACTACGTCGCGCTGGGGGTCTACGCCAGCGGTGTGGTCAACATCCAGGAGGACGAGGACCCCGCGGCACAGCAGACCAAGGAGTTCAGCTATGGGCAGGTCTACCTCCTGGGCAAGGGCCTTCCGTTTGACCCGGACCTGGGATTGACCCTGTCCGTCGGGCGCATCCTGCACGCGCGCAACTCGTCGCTGGGAACCGACGTGAGCCTGGGGCTAAGCCATGGTTTTTGAGCGAAGCTGGCTGTGGGCCGTCCTCGTAGCGGCGCTCCTCGCAGTGGGCTGCGGCGACCTCGACACCGACCTGACGCCATCCGAAGAGGACGCGCTTGCCGCCTACGTGGAGCGCGGAGGAATCCCCGATGCGCTGCCGCCCGCCCCACGCAAGACGCTGGACACCAGCGGCGTCACAACCCTGAACCACGCCGCGTGGGAAGGCATCCTGTCTCGCTACGTCAAAGACGGTCTCGTGGACTACGACGGATTCTGGGCCTCTCCCGACAGCCGCGAGGTGATGGAGGGCTACCTGGACCTGCTGGCCTCCATCGATCCGGCGCAGCTGGCGACCAACCAGGAGCGGCTCGCCTTCTGGATCAACGCCTACAACGCCATCGTGTTCCGTGCGGCCGCAGAGAAACGCGCCGAAGATCCGGCGTTCTCGCCGATGGACAACGACTTCGCCTTCTTCCAGATCCGGCAGCACCTCGTGGGCGGCCACGTCCTGAGCCTTGACGGCATCGAACACGGCATCATCCGTGGCGACACCGCGCACAGCGCCTTCACGACTCTGGAAGCGGCGGACCAGCAGGTCATCCTGGATCTCTCCGCCCAGGTACTCGACGCTCCTGATGCCCGCATTCATGTGGCCCTCAACTGCGCGGCGTTGTCGTGCCCGCAGCTTCCGTCGCGGGCGTTTCGCGCGCGCGATCTGGACTCCCTCCTTGACGAGCGCGCCCGCCTGTTCGTCGCAGACGCCTCGCGCGGCGCCGGGCCGGATGGTGTCTCCAGTCTCTTCATGTGGTTCGCGTCGGATTTCCAGGCGTCGCACGGCTCGTCGCGCGCGTTTGTCGAGACCTACCGAGACGATGTGGGCGGCGTCGACTTCGGGACCTTCCTTGCCTACGACTGGACGCTCAACGCGCAGTAGCGCCAGTGGCGCGGCCGGCCGCCAGCCGCTATCCTGACCAGCGGTTTCCCTAGCAATATCCCACGGCTTTCGAGGAGCGATGCTGCGTCTGACCCTTTTCCTGACCTTGCTCGTCGCCGGATGCTCTGAGCCCGCCGACGGCACCAGCGTCTACGACAACCTGGAGCCAACGTGCACCGACGGTGAGCACAACGGTGAGGAGACCGACCTGGACTGCGGCGGAGACTGCGGACCCTGTGACGACGGGGCCCAATGCCTCGACGCCGCCGACTGCACCTCCGGGGTCTGCGCGCAGGGTGACTGCGCGGAACCCACTTGCGAGGATGGCGTCCGGAACGGCGAGGAGACCGGCCTGGACTGCGGTGCCGAGTGCGGCGCCTGCCTCGACGGCGACGGCTGCCGCGAGGACGACGATTGCTCCACTGGGATTTGCGAGGGCGGTACGTGCCTGCGCTGCCGCAACGGGGACCTGCGCATCGGCACCACCGAGTGCGGCCTCAACGCGCGAGGCGCCTACGACCAGGTGTGCGAGTCCGAGGCGTGGATTGACCTCGAGAACTGCCGGGACCCCGACCAATGCGAGGACGGCAACGCCACAACAGGGGACGCCGTATGCGGCTTCAACGGCCGCGGCGCCCTTGTGCAGACCTGCATCGAAGGGCAGTTCACCGACCCCGAGTGTCAGGACGCAGACACGTGCACCGACACGGAGGAGCGCGAGACCGATCGGCCCTGCGGGATCAACGGGAACGGCGAGCGCACGGAGGTGTGCCGGCTCGGCCAGTGGACCGACGGCCTCTGCACCGACGAGGACATCTGCGCCGACGGCGACGAGCGCCAAAGCCAGTCGCCCTGCGGCCCAAACGAGCGCGGAACGATCGTCCATCGCTGCACGGACGGCCAATGGGCCGTGGCCCGTTGCAACGACCAGGACGTGTGCACGGACCAGGAGCGGCGGGTCATCAACCGCGAGTGCGGGGCCAACGGGCGCGGCCGGGCGCTGCAGCTGTGCATCGTCGGCGGCTGGATCGACGCTGGCTGCGACGACCCTGACGAGTGTTCCGACGGCGACGAGCAGCCCACCCAGACGCTGTGTGGCCTCAACGACCGCGGACGCCTCGCGCAACTCTGCGAGGACGGCGAGTGGATCGACGCCGAGTGCCGAGACCCCGACATCTGCGTCGACGCCGTCGAGCGCGATGGAGAAGAGACGTGCGGTCGCAACCGGCGCGGCACCACGCGCGAGCTGTGCGTCTCCGGCCGTTTTGCCGTCAACGGGTGCAATGACCCGGACGTGTGCGTGGACAACGATGACCGGGTCACGGGCAGGGTCTGCGGTCTCAACGACCGCGGGCGCGTGACCGAGACCTGCGCCAACGGGCAATGGGCCGAGTCTGGCTGCGACGAAAACGACGTCTGCCTCGACGCCGCCACGCGCACCATCGCCGACCCGTGCGGACTCAACGGCCGCGGCGCCGTCGTCCAGACGTGTGCCGAGGGCGCCTGGAGCAACACCGGATGCAACGACCCCGACGCCTGCACCGACGACGACACCCGCGACGGCGCAGCCTGCGGGCTCAACGAGAGGGGAGCCATCGCTGAACTCTGCGTCCAGGGACAGTGGCGCCCCGACCGTTGCGTGGACCCAGACGAATGCACAGACGACGACGAGCAAACCACCGACACCGCCTGCGGCCTCAACGCACGTGGACAGATCACCCAGATCTGTGGGGCAGGGACGTGGACCGACACCGGCTGTGACGACCCCGATGCGTGCACCGACGACGACACGCGAGACGCCGGCACATGCGGGATCAACAACCGCGGTGTCCTCGGTGAGACCTGCCTCGAGGGCCAGTGGTCACCGTCCGGATGCAGCGATCCCGACGAGTGCCGCGACGACGACCAGCGCCGGACCGAGGCTGGCTGCGGCTATGAAGACCGCGGCCAGCTCAGCGAGTTGTGTGTCGGCGGGGCCTGGGCGCCAGACGAGTGCAACGGCGTGTGGTTCCGCTCCTGCCTGGAGATTCTGGAGGACAACGGCGACGCCGCCGACGGCGAGTTCACCATCGACCCGGACGGCCCGGCAGGCGACGTCTACGCGCCCTTCACCGTCAGTTGCGACATGACCACAGACGGCGGCGGTTGGACCCGGCTGACCCAATGCGACGCGCGCGACCAATTGCGCGCCGTCCTGTCGGCGGTGCAGGCAGCCCCAACCGCCGGTGTCGACGACAATTGCCGACCCTACACGCGGGACGAGGCCTCCAACCACACGTACACCTACACCGTGCCGTTCCCCGGCGGTTTCCGGCAGTTCTTCCTGGGCGCGTACCAGCTCAAGGCCAACGCCGGACGTCGCCACAAGAGCGACTACAACGGCTCCAACTTCGCCCAGAGCGCCTGGAACCGCGCCTATGAAGGGTTCGACGGCGATGTCAGCTTCGGCTCCGGCGAAGACGACGGCCCTGTGACGAGCTTCGCTGCGGGTGGAAACCGGTTCTCACACGAGAACCAGACCAAGGACTGGACCCACGGTGCGCAGGTCTTCACGGTCCGGGAGCCCGCAAATCCTCCAACCACATTTCTCCGCGTGGGCTGGGGTGAAGCGGGCGGTGAGAAAGAGGGTTGGTACCCGTGGTGGACAGGCTACATCTACGTGCGTTGAGCCCCCTGTGCCACGCCGGCAGATCAGTCGAGGTCCTCGGAGAAGACATCGGCCAGCTCACGGCGCACATCGCTCAGCGCCGCCTCGGGCCCGTCCTCGCCCGTCCGATCGACGCCGGATTCCAGGCGCGCAATGCGCTCCGTCAGCCCCTCCAGGTCATGGAGCAATGACCGCAGGACACTGGCCACCGGATCCGGCAGATCCGCATGGTCCAGCGGCGCATGCCTGCCCGTGGTCGAGACGATTCGGCTGGGAACGCCCACCGCCGTCGCGCCCGCGGGGACATCGCGAATCACCACCGAGCCCGACCCGACGCGCGCACCGTCGCCCACCGCGATGTTACCAAGGATGCATGCGTTGGAGCCCACGACCACGCCGCGACCCAGGGTCGGGTGGCGCTTCTGCCGCTCAAGACTGGTTCCGCCGAGCACGACGCCCTTGTAGATCAGGCAGTCGTCTCCGATGATCGCGGTCTCGCCGACGACGACCCCCATGCCATGGTCGATGAAGACCCGCTGGCCGATCGTCGCGCCCGGGTGAATCTCCACACCGGTCATGGCGCGTCCAAAATGCGACAACAGACGCGCTGTGGTGGTCAGCTCACGGTGCCAGAGCTTGTTGGCGAGCCTGTGCACCCAGATGGCGTGCAAGCCGGGGTACGCGGTCAGGATCTCCACGGCGCCGCGCGCGGCCGGATCGTTGCGCTGCACCGCACGGAGGTCCTCCATTACGGTGCGCGCAAACGCACCCGGCGTGTCCTCAAGCGGCGTGGGGGGTGTCACGAGAACCGCTGGTGGCTCGCCTGGATTCCAGAACGAACTCATGCGTCCCCTCCCGCGATGATGTCCGCGAACAAGGGGGTCGACAGGTAGCGCTCACCGGCTGAGCAACAGAACGTCACGATTCGTTTCCCACGCAGAGTCGGCTGCGACGCAACTTTGAGCGCCGCCGCCACATTGGCCCCGGACGAGATGCCCACAAAGAGGCCCTCCTCGGCGGCCAACCGGCGGCTCATCGCGTACGCTTCCTCGTCCGTCACACGTACCACTCCATCGATCAGGTCCAGGTCCAGGTTGGGGGGAATGAACCCGGCACCCAGCCCCTGAATTCCGTGAGGGCCCGGAGGTCCACCGCTGATGACAGCGCATCGATCCGGCTCGACCGCAAAGGACAGAAAACCTGGGATCTCCCGTTTGAGCGCGCGCGTGACCCCGGTGAGAGTCCCGCCCGTTCCTACCCCCGTCACCAGCATGTCCACGGCGCCGCCGGTGTCGCGCAGGATCTCCTGGGCCGTCGTGCGCTCGTGCACCGCTGGGTTGGCGGGGTTCTCAAATTGTTGGAGCAGGAGCCCGTCGTCCAGGGTCTCGGCCAGCTGCTGAACCCGGTCCACGGCGCCCTGCATCCCCAGCCGACCCGGCGTCAACTCCAGCTCCGCACCGAGCGCCAGAAAGATCGCCCGGCGCTCGATGGAGTAATCGTCCGGCATGACCAGCTTGAGGCGCAATCCGCGGGCCGCGGCCACAAAGGCCAAAGCGATGCCCGTGTTTCCACTGGTCGCCTCCAGCAGCACGGTGTCCGGCCCGATCCGCCCCTGCTCCTGGGCCGCTGCCACCATCGCCACACCGATCCGGTCCTTCACGCTGGCCAGCGGATTGAGGTATTCGAGCTTGGCGTAGATCTCGACCTCCACGCCAGCCGTCACGCGCTGAAGACGCACCAGAGGCGTGTTGCCGAAAGCCTCAAGGACACTGTTCAGGATTGGCATCGCCCCGCCCGCGGGGTTGTCCCCGCTGATCCGCGCATGTTACGACGTCGAAAGGCAAAGTAAGTCGGGGGTAGCATGGCGCGCAAGTACTTCCAGGGCAGGGTCGTCTCCCACGATGCCCTCTGCGAGAACGTCCGCCACATCGTGTTCGAGCGAGAGGATCGCGAGCCCGTGGAGTTCAAGCCCGGGCAGTTCATGATGATCCACTTCGTCGGGCGGGAAGGCGTCGAGATCAACCGCTCCTACTCCATGGCGGATGCGCACACCAGCTCGCCGGAGTTCGCGCTGTGCGTCAAACGCGTGGACCCCGACGGCCAGGGATCGCAGCTGATCCACGGGCTCAAGGTGGGCGACTCGCTGAAGATGTCGGGTCCGTTTGGCCGCTTCTGCCTGCGAGACGAGTCTCCCAAGGATCTCGTGTTGGTCGCCACCGGCACCGGGATCGCGCCTTTCCACTGCATGCTCTCCGAGCTCGAGGCCATTCTCTCCGGTGGGGAGCGCCGCATCTGGTTGCTGTTTGGCGTCCGGTACGACGAGGAGCTGCTCTACCACGACACGTGGAACGCGCTCGCCGCACGGTACGACAACTTCCGATACCGGCCCGTGGTCAGCCGCCCTCGCGAGGACGGTGACTACAAGGGCGCCGTCGGCTACGTCAGCACCTTTGAACCTGAGCTGCGCGAGACCATCGACCCCGACGACAGCGTTGCCTATCTCTGCGGCGTCCCCGAGATGGTCGACGACATGCGCGTGCGTTTCAAAGAGCTCGGGCTCGGCCTTCGGGCTACACGCACGGAGAAGTACGTGTCGCCACCCACCAAATTGCCGAAGAAGGACACATGAGCCACGCCCCCTATCGCAACCGCGAGAGCTTTGAGCGCGCCCTGGAAGCACTGATCGACAAGGCCGACGAGCAGAACCGCGGCGCCGACCTGGATCGCGTCTACGAGCACGTCCGCAACAAGCCCCCCGAGGTGGGTGCGCTGGCCGGCGTAATGTTCGTGCTGGACGATGATTTCCGGGCGCTGGTCAGCCACGAAGTCGAGGCGTTCCGCCGCTGGCTGGGACAGAAGGGACAACCCACCGACGACGATGACATTGCCGCCGTCATGGAGACCGTCTACCGGCGCAAGCGCGGCCTCCAGGATTGACCCGACGGGGCAGTCTTGGTACATCCCTCCGACCCGGATCATACGGAGTTGAGCAGGATGACCGAGACCGAAGTGAACGCGGCCGACGCCGCTGACGTCCCCGCCCCCATCGACGCCCCTGACGACGAGCCCAAAGGCCCCCGCCCTGGCGGATGGTGGAACGGCACGGTGAGCGAGCTCGGCGACGAGCACGTAACCGTTGATCTCGGCGACGGAATCGTAGGCAGGTTCCCCGCCCTTGAGGCGCGCGCCGCTGGCGGCGGCAACCTTGTCGAGCCGGGTGACGAGATTGAGGTCCTGCTCGACGAGCCCGACTCCGACGGCACCTGGATCGTCTCCATGGAGAAGGCCGAGAAGGTCCGCGTCTACGAGCGCATCATCGAGCTGGCCAAACGCAAGGCTGTGGTGGAGGGTGTCGTCACCCGTCACATCCGCGCCGGGCTCAGCATCGACATCGGCGTCAAGGCGATCCTCCCCAACCGCGAGTCCGGCTTCCGGCCCCATGAGATGGCCCAGATGGTCGGCAAGACCGTCAAGGCCCAGGTCGTCAAATTCGACCGGCGCAAGGGCGAGATCCTCCTGTCGCGGACGAAGGTCGCCGAGCACGACGCCGAGATGCGCAAGGCGCAGCTGCTCAACCGCATCGAAGTCGGCGACGTCGTGAAGGGCCGCGTGGTGAGCGTGCGCCCCTTCGGCGCGTTCGTGGACATCGGCGGGGCCGACGGCCTCATCCATGTCACCGAGCTCAGTTGGGACAAGGGCATCAAGCCTGAGTCCGTCGTCAGCGTCGGCGAGGAGGTCGAGGTCCTCATCAAGGAGATCGACACCCAGCGCGACCGCATCGGCCTGTCACTCAAGGCCCTGCGCGACAACCCGTGGGACGGCTTCGCCGAGAAGCACGCAGTCGGCTCCCGCGTCAGCGGGCGCGTCAACAGCATCACCGAGTTCGGCGTCTTTGTGACCATCGACAGCATCGACGGCCTGGTCCATCTCAGCGAGCTGAGCTGGGACCGCACCGTGACCGACCCCAACACCCTGGTGAAAGTGGGCGAGACGATCGATGTCATCATCAACGCCATCGAGATCGACCGGCGGCGGCTGAGCCTGAGCATCAAGCGCACCCAGCCCAACCCCTGGGAGGTCGCCGTGGGCGCCCTGGAGGTCGGCAAACGCGTCACCGGACCCATCCGCAACGTCACGGAGTTTGGCGTGTTCGTGGAGGTCGTGCCCGGCGTCGAGGGACTGCTCCACGTGGGCGATATGTCCTGGAAGGAGCGGATCGAGAAGCCGTCCGACTTCCGCGAGTTCACCGAGGGCGAGGAGATCGAGGTGATGGTCCTGGCGGTAGACGCGGACCGCAACCGCGTCAGCCTCGGCCTCAAGCAGCTCGAGAACGACCCGTGGACGGACGCGGGCGACCAGCTCAAGAAGGGCGGTACGCTCGAGGTCAAGATCACCCGTCTGGCAGACTTTGGCGCGTTCGCCGAGATCGTCCCCGGACTCGAGGGCCTGATTCACATCTCCGAGGTCGCCGTGGACCGCGTGGAGCGGCTGCGCTCCCACCTGTCCATGGGCCAGGAGGTCAAAGTCCGCGTGTTGGACGCCGACCGCAAGAGCCGCAAGATCAGCCTGAGCATCAAGGCCCTTCTGGTCGACGACGGCGGCGCCCGTGAGCACGTCGAGGACGATGAGGCCGCGACATCCCTTGGCGCGCTCCTCAAGAAGAGCGGTCACGTCGAGGACTGACCCACTCGATGGCGTAGGGATCGCGCGCCCCCAGTCGGTCCCACGTCACTCCCGCCGCCAGCACCTCGACGCCTGCGGCCTCCGCTTCCAGGATTGCGTCCGCGAGCTCCGGGTCGATGTCCGTGGCCATCGTGACGCGCTCAATCACTCCAAGTCCGCCTACAAACACAACCGCGGCCCGACCACCCTCGGCCACATGCTCGGTCAGGCCTCTGACGTGTTTTCGTGCGCGAGCGCTCGGGGCGTCAGGAAAGGCACCGAGACCGTCGCCCAGATGGAGGGTCAGCCCTTTGACCTCCACGAGTGTCTCACCGACCTGAAAGTCGTACCGGCTGTGCCCCCGCTTGATCTCCGCGCGCACGTCCCCCGTCAGCGACGGAAAGAAACCCGCCGCCAAGAGCAGCGGAAACAGCCGATTGGGCATCTGACTCTGAAGCGTCAGGTAGGCGTCGTCCCGGCGCGCCAACACCGTGCTCCACGCGAGCTTGCGGGGTGGGCCGAACGGTCCGTCGAGCAGAAGTTCCGCGCCCTCCACGAGCACCTCCCGCAACCTCCCCGGATCGGCCATATGGCTCTGCACCACCGCGCCGTCGGCCAGGCGACACGTAGTCGCAAAGCGATGCGGACGGCCCAGGTAGGTCGCGGCGTGCAGCGGACGTGGAAATCGGAACAGGTAGTCCAAGACTCAGCCGAAGTAGGCGAGGACCTTCTGCTGGATGGCATCCCGCGCAACCCGGAACCGCGCGAGCTGCGCCTCCCAGGGCTCGTCCTCGTGGCCAGCGGGATCCGGCATGCCCCAATCCAGGCGCTCGATCTGTCCGGGGAAGACCGGGCAGACCTCCTCCGCGCACAGCGTAATGACCGTGTCGATCAGCCCGACCGGGAGGTCGGGCACGCCCTTGGACGTGTGACCCGTGATGTCGATTCCCAGCTCGGCCATCACCTCAATGGCCTGTGGTCGGACCCTCGACGGCTCGCTGCCCGCGCTGTAGATCGTCACACCCGCGGGCGCGTGGTGCCGGGCGAGGCCCTCCGCCATCTGGCTGCGCGCGGAGTTCGCAACGCACATGAACAGCACGTGGCGCCCGCTCACAGCCGGGCCTCCAGCAGCTCCACCATGTCGAGAACACCAGTGTTCTTCGACACCTGCTTGAGCGTCGCGAGCTTCATCCGGAGGACCTTTCGGCGCGCCAGGGATCTGCGTCCGTCCATCTCCAGCAGCGTATCCAACGCCGCCTCGACCAGCTCGTCATTGGGATGGTCCAGCGCACGCATCATCAGCTCCTGGTCGTCCGGGAGCCGGTGGGCGTCATGCAGCTGTCCAATCAGGTCGTTGAACGCCTCGGGTTCCTCTGCCGCGCGCGCCTCACGGATCAGCCGTTGGCGGTCCGCGCCCTCACCCGCTGCGTCACTCAGGCCACCCACCACCTCTTTGAGGCGGTCGGAGACTTCACCTTTGTCGAAGAGTTTGTTGAGCTCCGCCTTGTAGCCGGCACCGGCTCCTGGCGTGTGCACGCGGCGCGTACGCGTACGCCCCGACTTCTCTTCCTTGTTGACGTAGCGACCGCTGAAGTCCTTATCCTTGCTGGCCATGGCCGACCCTCCCTGGGGGTATCGGTCTACTCGGTTGGAGTGCACGATTGCAACATTTGTTCAACAGGAATCGCCCATGAACGCCGATCGTGTCGCGATCGTGGGGTGGGATTGCGCGTCGCCGTGGCTTGTTTTTGAACACTTCGCGTCCGCGATGCCCCACACGCAGGCGTTGCTACAGCGCGGTGCGGGAGGCCGTCTTCGGTCCTGTCACCCGCCCATCACCGTGCCTGCCTGGATGTGCATGGCCACCGGCGCCGACGCCGGCGAGCACGGCGTCTATGGCTTCCGCGGCGTAGCGGATACCACGGATCCTGGGTTTGTTCTCACGGGTGCGCAGAGCTTCCGCGGGCCCCGACCCATCTGGGAGAGACTGGCGTCCCGCGGCCTCAGCAGCCACGTCGTCGGGCTGCCCGGCACCTGGCCTCCAACCAGCGACCGAATTGTGCCGGGTATTCTGACCCCCGACGATCACCCTGTCCCCTGCGCGGGCTACCGGTACGACGTCGCCGACTTCCGGAACATGGCCCCCCTGCAGCTCGTCTCCGAGATCTCGGAGATGACAGTGGCGCGCTTTGACCAGGTCGAGGACCTCGCGGCGCGCGACGACTGGAACCTCCTCTGGGTCGTGGAGATCGGCCTCGACCGGCTGCACCACGCACTCTGGCACCATGTGGACCCCACCCACCCCCGGTTCACCGGCGATTCGCGCCTCGCCGCCGCGCTGCGGGACTACTACGGGCTGCTCGACAATCGCCTCGGGCGGCTGGTGGCGCTGCTGGACGACGCAGAGACCGCCTTCTGTGTCGTCAGCGACCACGGCGCGCGGCCGATGCTGGGCGGGATTCGGGTCAACGAGTACTTCCGAGAGCGCGGCTGGCTCACACTCCACCACGAGCCAGTCGGCAGCGAGCGGCTGGACCTCGCGGCGGTGGACTGGGGGCGCACCCGTGCCTGGACGACGGGGGGCTACTGCGCCCGCGTCTACCTGGAGGACCCCGATCCGGCCTTCCACGAGGAGGTGGCCGAGGCCTTGCGAGCGCTGCCGGGCCCGGACGGCGAGAGGTTGGCGACACAGGTACACGCTGCGCGAGACCTGTGGCCGCTGCGCCGTGGCCGCAGCCCCGACCTGCTGGCCTACCTCGGCGACCTCGACTACCGCTGCCTGGGGACGGTGGGCGCGGGCCCCATCCACCAGCCGAGCAACGACCGCGGTCCGGACGCGGCAAACCACGACTGGGACGGCATCATCGTGGCTGCAGGGCCTGGGGTGGTTCCGGCGGCGTTGCCCACGTCGCTACTCGGCGTCGCCGGCTTTCTGGAAGACGTTCTTGGCGTTTGACCCTCCGAGGGACCGCAGTGTGGGCCTCGGACGGGCCTGAAACCGTCGACTACGGTGGTCACCCGGCGCGCCTTCTGCTAGCCTCCCGCGGTCGAGAGGTACACCCATGATCCGACTGTTCGTCACAGTGCTGCTCGTTGTCTCTGGCTGCTCCGCCGACACTGACGCCAAGCTCGGCGCCCAGGGCGAGACGTGCTTCGTGGACGACGACTGCCAGATCCAATTCCTCTGCGACGACGGCGTCTGCGACGACGGCTCCGGGAACAACTCTCCAAACAACGCGGGCAACAACGGACCTGGCAACAACGACAGCAGGCTGAGTTGCGGCAGTGCGTGCGACTACTTTTCCCAGTGCGTCGACGAAGATCCTGACGAATGCCGGTCCGACTGCGAGGACGACACCGCAGATTGGACTCCGGCCGAAAGGCGCGACACCTTCCGGTGCATCCTGGAGTTGAGCTGCGACGAGCTCCTCGACGGCGCTTCGATCGAATGCATCGGATTGGGCGGTGAGACGGACGGAGACGGATCGGGCCCCGGCAACACACCCACTCCCGCCCCCAGCCCGGATCCGGGGGGTTGAGGTGAGGACGCTTGCGACATGGCTGGTGCTTGGGCTCGTGGTGGTCGGTTGTTCGGCGGACACGGCGACCAAGCTCGGCGGGCTCGGCGAGGCCTGTGCTTCGGACGACGACTGCCGCCTGGAGTTTCTGTGCGATGACGAGGTCTGCGGCGGAACCAGCGTGAGCCCCTGCACCGACGCCTGCGCCAAGATCACCGACGAGTGCAGCCTGCCCGTGGACCGCTGCGCCGGCGCCTGCGCCGAGGCCACGCGTGGGTTCAGCGCCGAGCGCGCCGAAGACTTCGCGAGCTGTGTACAGGAGTCCTCGTGCGAGAGGCTGCGCGGCAACCCCCTCGGGGTCTGCGCTGTCCACAGCTGCGACGCGAGCTGCAGCCGCCTGACCGAGTGCGGTCTGGAGACCTACGCCACGTGCACTGAGTCCTGCGAGGACAACACAGCACAATGGACGCGACGCGAGTTCGACAGCTTCGAGGAGTGCTTCTTTCGCCTCGACTGTGACGAGCTCGGAACGAAGGCTGAGACATGTTTTCCAGATTGACGTTTGCCTTGGCCCTGATCGCCCTCGCCGGGCTTCTTGGATGCTCCGCCGGACTCGACGCCAAGCTCGGCGGTCAGAATGAGCGGTGCTACGTCGACGACGACTGCCAGACCGGCCTCATCTGCGATCGTGGCCAGTGCACGGGCGGCGACGGTCCCGGCAACAATGGCCGAAACAACGGATCCAACAACGGCCAGAACAACGGACGCAACAACGGTCAGAACAACGGATTCAACAACGGCCAGAACAACGGATTCA
>CALBXO010000527.1 GCA_937890335.1 uncultured Pseudomonadota bacterium
GATGGCGATTTCGAGCTCGGGCTCGATCGGTCCCGCCCCGTTGTTTCCGCCACCGGTTACGCCCGCCGCCTTTGAGCCGGCCTCGTCGATAACGACGATGGTCTCCTGTTTGGCGGTTGTGAGCGTGGTCAGCGGGCCGAGGTTTTCGTACGTGCCCGTCTTCAGATCGATGCCGAAAGCCGTGTTCATCACCGGGTCGAGCGAGACCTTGGTCCGCAGTTGCAGACGCGGCACCCGGACCGCGGTCTCCTGGATCTCGAGCGCGTCGTCCACATCGCTCAGGGTTGTCGCGTCCAGGGTGCCTTCAAAGGCGGCGAAGTCGGCGTTCGGGACGATGTAGAGAATCGACAGGGCGTTGGATTTGTAATCGAGACGGAGCGCGTCGTAGGCCTCTGTCTTCGCCCCCGCGACATACCCGGTCAGGTGCATCGTTTCGGTCCGGACAGCCTGACCGTCCAGGTTGGTGAAGTCCCGAGGGAGGGTGCTTGAGGGGTCAAACGGCTGTGCCCACTTCGCGTTGAAATAGACGCTGTTGACCAGGAGGTACTTCGTCCTCGGCGTCACGTCCTCGGGGCCGAAGAATTCGGGAACCAGGCCTTTCGTGTCCCGGTCGATCCGCGCGTTGACCGTCGCCCGCGCGAGCTCCGAGTCGTCCGCGAAGTCGATCCGGTATGCGTCGGAGCCGTAGTGCCACCCCAGTTGGAACAGAAACTGGTCCTTCACGACTTTGTCGGGCGCGTACCAGCTGTGGTTCACGATCGTGAGCGCCACGTCGTCGGAGTTCCCGTTCTGGGCGAGCTGCACATGCAGCGCGTTGGCGGCTTCATGGTAGCTATCGTCCTCCACCGGGAAACCGAGGTTCTCCGCCAAATCGGTCCGGGTCGTCCCGCTGGAGGCCAGGTAGACCTGCCCGAGCCAGGTGTTCAGACTGTGCGGTGATGTCACCGTGTTGGGCTCGTCGCCACCGGCGGCAGTCTGCTGAAACCGGAGCCCCACCTCCAGCTGTTGCTGGACCACCGCGTCCATGTTGATCGGGTCGGGTGCAGCGTTGCGCACCGACGTCGCGATCGGCGTCGTCCTGGCGAGGCCGGCGTCCGGGTCCTCCTCCTGGTTGGCGTCGCCGCAGGCCGTAGCAAGAAGGCTGAGGGCGAGAATGGTCGTCAAAGTCAGTCGCATGAATGGCACCATCAATTGGTAAGCAGTCGTGTCCGCCGGGAGGAAAATGGGGTCCGTACGCGGGATCGCCAGCCCAGCCAGGGAAGGTTCCGTATGCACCTTGAATACGCCCTCACCCCGCGCGGGCCTGGTCGGCGAGTCGGGCGTGGTGGTGCGAGGGTGCGGCGGCGCGGGCCACTGTGGCGATCCGCGTTACCGCCGGAGAGTGCAGATGCCCGGCGGCCACTGCGCACCTCTGGCCCTGATTTGAATCCTGTAGTACGTTCAGTGCGATATCACGAAGCGTACTCCAACCACCTGGAAGACGTGCTGAGGTCTCGGCGCGACCCATCCGACGAAGGCGCCCGATCTTCCAACTTCAACCCGAGAGAGTAGCCCATGAGGCAATGTCCCACCTGCGCTGCAGGCCTGGAGGAGAAGACGTTTCCTGGAAAATTGACCAACGCCGCTGGCGCACGCATCGACGTGACCATCGATGAGTGTGGCAGTTGCGGAGGTATGTGGTTCGACGAGGCCGAGATCGAACAGACCATGGGGGCAAAGACGCCGCTGCGTGCGCTCATGAATACGACTGGAACGCCAACCCAGCGCGGGTGCGTTCGGTGCTCCGTCCCAATGTCGGAGGTGGCTGTTCTCGGCGTGCAGGTCGATGTCTGCGGCACCTGCCACGGCCTGTGGTTGGACGGCGGGGAGCTCAAGAGTCTGTACGAGCAGTACGCCGCGAACCACGACGTCGAGAAGGGGATGAGCTGCTCGGGCTGTGGAACCGCCGGGTTCACGGAGGCGCAGCTCAATTACGGGCCCCGCGGCTTGTTGTGCGACGTGTGCTTCTCCGACGTCGAGCTGAAGGAACAGGCCGCCTCGCGCGCCGCGGACGCCGCGATGAGTGGCCAAGGCCTCTCGGCCATGATGGAGAATGGCCTCGGCGGGCATACCACCGTGTCGAAGAACGCGGATGGGTCCACCACCACGAGCACCTTCAGCATCCAGGTCGGGGGCATCGAGCTTGGTGGGCTGATTGGTCTGGTGAAGGGCCTGTTTGAGAGCAAGCCGCGCTGACAAACCCCCGCCCGGTCACGCACGGGCAACCCGGCCAACAAACCCGGCGGCTCCGGGAGAACGGCGGTGCATGTGGCTACGGGCGGCGGGACGGACTACACTGCGCGGCGTGAAACGCATACTTGGGATTCTCCTCGCCTTCGCGCTGCTGCCGGCCTCGGCCGCTCACGCGGACTTTGTGGACCACTTTGCTGTCAGCGACGACATCGGGGCGGCCAAGGTGCCGGCCTTTGGCACGTCGCGCATCGTGGTCATCACCATCGAAGTGGCCGGGTTTCAGCCGCTGAGACGGCAGAACCTCGAGGCGTTCTTTGCGCCGGATCCGGAGCCCGGGGCGCGCAATTTCAATGACTTCTACGAGCGGACGAGCCTCGGCGCCTACCACACGGAAGTGGACGTGCTCGAGCCGCTCCAGTTCGACTCCTGCCCCCTGCCCGAGACCTATTTTGGGTACGCGAACTGCGAGATTCCGCGCGGCGGCGGCGACACGGCAAACCAGAAGCTCGAGTCGCTCGACGTGGGCCTGGCGCTGGTGGAGCTGATTTTTGAGCGCATTGACGCCGAGCAGGATGTGGACTTCTCGCGCTACGATCTCAACGGCCCCGACGGCGAGCCGGACGGCTGGATCGACGGCGTGCTGCTGATGCACAACATCAACTTTGGCGGCATCGCGCTGCCCATTCACCTGCTGCGCCGTGAGCGCGGCGCCCTCGAGTACGACGGCGTCAAAATCAACATCGTCGGCATCAGCGAGGACGAGCTGGTGGCGCTGCACGAGTACGGGCACCTCCTGGGTTTTGCGGACCTCTACGACGAGCTGCGCACCACCAAGGGCTACCAGTACAGCTACATGGGCTCGTGGCAGTACGACAGCGACCCGCCCGCCCTGGACGGGTTCTCCAGGATCGCCGCGGGGTGGGCCCAGCCGATGGTGGTGGGGCCGGGCGAAGAGCGAAAAGACGTGCGGCTGCGCCCCACCGCCGACACGGCGGACATCCTCCAACTCGGCCAGGGCATGGAGTACTTCCTGCTGGAGAACCGGGGCGCGGTGGGAGACGACTACATCGACGGCGACCTCCTCGACCGCGGGCTCGCCATCACCCACGTAAACCTCGACAAATACCCGGATGGGCGTCCCGATACGTGGCCCATCCGGCTGATCAATTGCCTGAACTGCGAGCGCTGGGAGCCGCTGCTGATGAACGAGCAGGCGGACGGAAAGTTCGAGCTGCAGAAGCCCGGCAACCGCCGCGACGACCTGGGCGATTTGTTTCAGCCGGGCGACTCGTTTGGGCCGTCTTCCGACGGGACCAAGCTCAGCGACGATTTCCAGGAGCTGTCGAGCAATTACTATGACGGGGCCGCGTCCGGCGTGTCCGTGACCAACATCCGCTACGACGGCGACGACATCCTCGTCGATGTCAAAGTCGAGGAGCCGTGCGCCTCCATCGACTGTCCATGCGGCTGCGCCGAGGGGCGTTGCATCGCGGAGTGCGAAGAGCCCGATGCGGGTGGCGATGCCGACGCTGACGTGGGCGTGGAGCCCGACGTGGAGGACGATGTCCCCGCCACGCCGGCGAGCAAGAAGGGCGGGTGTGCGGCCTCGGGCGAGCCCGCGGGCTGGCGCGGGGTGTGGCGGCGGCGATGAGCTCGCCGGAACGCCACCTGGATGTCCTCGTCGTGGGCGCGGGTCTGTCCGGAATCTGCGCGGCCCACTACCTGCACACCCGGTGTCCGGAGCTGCGCTACGCCATCGTCGAGGCGCGCGATGTCCTGGGCGGAACCTGGGATCTCTTCCGGTACCCCGGCATCCGCTCGGACTCCGACATGTACACGCTGGGGTTCTCGTTTCGACCCTGGACCCACGAACACTCCATCGCGGACGGGGCCGACATCCTCGCCTACCTCAAGGACACGGCCCGCGAATGCGGAGCGGACCGCCGGATCTCCTATGGACGCCGCGTGGAACGCGCGAGCTGGTCCAGCGCGCGGAGCTGCTGGACGGTCTCTGTCCGGGTCGCGGCCGACGACACGATCGAGACCTACACATGCGACTTCCTCTGGGCGTGCACCGGCTACTACCGCTACGACCAGGGCTACACACCTGAGTTTCCGGGGCGCGACGCGTTTGAGGGTCCCGTGGTGCATCCGCAGCGCTGGCCTGAGGACCTGGACTACGCGGGCAAGCGTGTCGTCGTGATCGGCAGCGGGGCCACGGCGGTGACCCTCGTACCCGCCATGGCGCGGGGCGGGGCCCACGTCACCATGCTCCAGCGCTCCCCTACCTACTTTCTCTCGATGCCGCGCAAGGACCCGACGGCCGCAGCTCTGCGCGGGCGGCTCCCGGCCCGCGCCGCGTACGCCGCGACCCGGTGGAAGAACATCCTCGTCGCCATTGCGGGGTATACGTACTGCCGACGGTTTCCAGACAACGCGAAGTCCTTCTTCGTGGAGCAGGTGCGCGCGGCGCTCGCCGCCGATTTCGACGTGGACCAGCACTTCAGCCCTTCGTATGGTCCGTGGGATCAGCGGCTGTGCCTGGTGCCGGACGGCGACTTCTTCGAAGCCATCAACGCGGGCGGTGTCGACGTGGTCACCGACCACATCGACACCTTCACGGCCACCGGAATCCGGCTGAAGTCGGGTGTCGAACTGCCCGCGGATGTGGTGGTCACGGCGACGGGGTTGGAGCTCCAGCTGATGGGCGGAGCCACGATGGAAGTCGACGGAGACGACGTGGATGTGTCCGAGCACTTCCTCTACAAGGGTGCGATGCTCAGCGATGTGCCCAACGCGGCTGTCTGCCTGGGCTACGTGAACGCGTCGTGGACTCTGCGGTGTGAGCTGACATGCCGCTACGTCACGGACCTCCTGCGGCATATGAAGTCCAGCGGGCACCGGCAGACGTGGCCCCGCCAGCGGGACCCGAGTGTGCGCTCTCGCCCTGTCCTGGACCTGAGCTCCGGGTACATCCGCCGCGCGCTGGCCACCATGCCCAAACAGGGGGACAAGGCGCCCTGGACCGTGCCGCAGAACTACCTGGTTGATCGGCGGCACATGCGCCGGTCTCCCGTCGATGACGGGATCCTGGAGTTCCGCTGAGTAATCCCCGATCGCGGCGCTGGACCGCGCCTGAACCGACGGACCGCCGCGGCGTGGGGCAAGAACGCAAAACGCCCGCGCGAGGCGGGCGTTCTGGCGGGGCTCGGGGAGTGACTACTCCGCCGGGACCTCAGGCTCAAAGCCGGTGGGCTTGGTCGAGCGGTTCTTGGTCGCGCTGCGGACGATGATGATGCCGCCGGTGGCGCCGGGGACGCCGCCCTTGACGAGCAGCAGGTTCTGGTCCGCGATGACCTCGATCACGTGCAGGTTCTGGCTGGTGCTGCGCGCGTCACCGTACTGACCGGGCATCTTCTTGCCGCGGACGACGCGCGCCGGGTCGGCGGAGGCGCCGATGGAGCCCGCGTGACGGAAGTTCTCGTGCGTACCGTGGCTCTGCTCTTTGGCGCCGTGGAAGTTGTGGCGCTTCATGACGCCAGCAAATCCGCGACCCTTCGAGGTGCCCGTGGCGTCGATGAACATGCCGGCGACGAACTCGTCCGCGCTGACCATGCCGCCGACCTCGTAGCGATCGAGCTCAGACTCGTCCACGCGGATCTCGACGACCACGCGGCGCGGGTTCTCAATGCCGGCCTTCTGGAAGACGCCGACGCGGGGCGCGTTCATGCGCCAGCGGGGCTCTTCGCCGTCCTTCTCGAGCTTCTTGACGTCGCCAAAGCCGAGCTTGACGGCCGAGTAGCCGTCCTTGCCGTTGGCGCTCTTCTTCTGGATGACGACGTTGGGTCCCGTGTGGAGCACGGTGACGGGAATCGCCTTGCCATCGGGGGTGTAGACCTGGGTCATTCCCAGCTTGCGAGCGATGAGTCCGCGCATGATTGGCCTCCTTGTTGATGTCAGCCCATTGCGACCATCGCACCTGCGAGAGGGTCACCCGCGCCTACGCGCGGAGAGCCGAAGCCATAGCGGCGGGCAACCTAGCTGTACGCGGCGCGGGCGTCAAGGATCGAGGGCGGCGGGTCGTCGAGGAGTGGCGCGGTCAGTGCGCGGCCTCCCAGCCGTGTACGCGCCACACCCCGTCCTCGCGCACGAGGATGAGTTTGTCGCCGCCCTCCATCGCCACGATGGCGGTGTCACCATTGGTGACGATCTCCTCCCCATCGGCGCGCTCCATGGACTTGCGGAACAGCTCGAGCTCCGCCAGGTACGCGTTGCGGCGCTCCGAGCTCAACAGCGCCAGCGTCGCGTCGAGGTTTCTACCGGCGAGCGCGGATCGGAAGGCGTCCAGCGTCTGTTGTGGGGACGCCTGGGCCCCGCGGGTGGGCGCGGTCTGCGCCAGCCACCAACTGTCCCGCTTCCACACCAGCTCGGCCTTCTCACCGGCCGGCAACGGCACCGCGGCGCTCACTTCCAGGGTGTCCCCGTCGGCCACGCCGCGAAGCAATTGGTCCGCCTGGATCATGATCCCGTCGTAGTTTGCGTCGAAGTACCGCGCGAAGGTCTCTGGGTCCATGCCCATGCGACCGTCCTCGTCCAGGAGGGCGTAGACGGCGTCCGAGTCGCGGTCCTGGACGGCGCGGTGGTAGGCCTGCACCGTGTCCTTGGGGTGCGCGGCCCGCATGGTCGTGCAGCCGGCGGACAGGGCGACGACGAGCGCGAGGAGGGTGATTGTCAGGTTGCGCATCACGACGCTTGAACACCCCGGTGTGGGCAGATATTCTCCGCGAAATGAACGCTGGCGATCCGCCGGCGACCGTCACCCGGTGCTCTGGAGATAACGCCGATGGCCTACCACTGTCACGCGTGCGGGTATGAGTTGGTGCTGGACGTAAAAATCAGCCGCCGCGACACCTGCGACAATTGCGGCGAGGATCTGCACTGCTGCCTGAACTGCCACTTCTACGATCGCAACGCGGATCTGTGCCGCGAGGACATCCGTCGCAAGGAGCGGTACAAAGACAAGGCGAACTTCTGCCAGAGTTTCCAACCCGGCGAGACCGATGCTGACCGCGCCGACGAGGTGGCGGACGCCAAGAGCAAGCTGGACGCCCTGTTCAAACTCTAGCCCCCCGGTGGTCCAGAACCCCTGGGCCCGCGCGCTCTCCGCGCCCTATCCGCCGCGCCCGCGGTCAGGTATGCTCGTCTGCCTTGGGGAACATGAACGAACACATTGAGTACTACCAGCGGCTGATCGCCGAGGACCCGAGTCACATCGACGCGCGTCTCCGGCTGGCCGCTGTCTGGCGCGAGCTCGGCAAGTACGACCAGAGCGTCGAGGAGTTTCACGCCGCGGCGCGACTGCTCGCGCACGACGGCCTGGTGCTTGAGGCGATGGCCGCGTGCAAGGCCGTGTTTGAGATGCTCCCGGACCACACTGCCACGCAGCTGTTCCTGGCCAGTCTCTACGCGCAGCGGCCCACGTCTCGCGTAGTGGAAGTGATCGAGGATGTGTCGTCGTCGCAGTCGAGCGGCGGGTTGATCGTCCTTGAGGCCCAGGACGCGGTCGAAGAGCTCGATGTCGATGAGATCGAGCTCATGGAGATCTCCCAGAACGACATCGTCGCCCACGAGGCACCCCCCATGTCGGGCGTGCAGTTGGAGATCAATGAGAGCCCCGACGACTTTGTCCGCACTCAGGAGCTCGACATCATCCGCGCCGAGGATGTGATCGAGATCTCGAACCTGAGCACGTCGGGCGAAGAGCGGGCGCTGCGGCGAGCCGCGGCGGCGGCGACGCCGGGCCTCGGGCGGACTGCAGACACCGTAGACCCTGCAAGCTCGGCACGGTTTGACGTGACCCCGTTGTCCTCCGAGGAGGACGAGCTGTCGGCCGACGAGGCACTGACCCGACAGATCGAGGCGCTGGAGCGCCCATCCCAGGTGGACGCATTCTCCGGCATCGCCGACCTGCTGCACGAGTCGCTCCGGTCCAACCTCCAGGTGCAAGCCCAGGACAGTGGGGAGTTCACCACACTGGCGGCCGAGGACGACGACGGGTTGGCGATCCCGAGCTGGGCGCCCCCGCGCTTGACGCCCGGGCCGGACCTGGCGCGGTCCCGGGCGGACAGCAACGCGGTCTCGGCGACCGAGGTGGCCGCGATCTCCCTGGATGAGGGAGCAATTCCCGATACGCCCCTGTTCAGCCGCCTGGCGCCCGCGACTCTGGCCGAAGTGCTCAAACGCATGCAGATATGCCGCTTTGAGGCCGGCGAGACCATCATTCAGGAAGGGCAGCACCACCGCTGCATCTACGTCGTCCTCGGCGGCGTGGTGAAGGTCGAGCGGCAGAGCGCACACGCGACGAGGACGTTGGCGACTCTCGAGCGCGGCGACTTCTTCGGGGAGTTTGAGCTGCTGACCGGGCGCCCGCCGATGGTGCGCGTCCGCGCGGACGAGCCGGTGGTGGCGCTGCGCCTGAGCCAGGAGGTGCTGTCGGAGCTCGCCGAGCAGGACCCCAACCTGTGGACCGTGCTCTGGGAGTTCTACCACGAGCGTCTGCTCAACAATCTGTTGGCCGGGTCGAGCCTTTTTGGAGCGCTCGATGAAGACGAGCGGCAGAACCTGGGCCGTGATTTCCGCTACGGGCAGGTGTCAGCGGGCACGGTGATCATCCGCCAGGGCGAGCCGGGCGCGGGCCTGTATCTCGTCCTCTCGGGTGAAGTGGTGGTCAACCACGCCCACGGGGACAAGACGAGCGTGGTGGCGCGGCTGCGCGACGGCGATTTCTTTGGCACTGTCTCCTCCGTGACGAGGTCCCCGTCGGCCGCGACGGTGGAGGCGATCACGTCCACCACGTTGCTCTTCTTGCCCCGGGATCGGCTGCTCAAACTCGTGGAGGCCCACCCCGAGGTTGAGCAGGCGTTGCGACGCCTGGTTGCCTATCGCCAGATCGTCGTGGGCAAGACTGGCTACTCACGCATGGGCGTGTCCAAGTAGCGTCGCCTTGACGGCGCAGCGGCGCTCACCTATTCGCGGTGTCGATGATTTCTTCCGACGTGCTGGAACTGCTTTGGTGCGCCGCCTGCGCGGACGGAGGCCTTGAGCTGGCGTCCGGGATGCCCCGCGAGCTCGTCTGCGAGGCCTGCGGCGAGCGGTACCCCTTTGTGGACGGTATTCCGGACCTGGTGCCGCGAAGCGCCAGTGAGAAGTACCGCTACTACCGCACAGACACGCTGCGCAACCTGATCGCGCCGCTGTTCGATGTAGCGGCGCCCATCATGTCCATGGCGCTGTGGCGGTGCCCCCCGCTGCGGTATGTCGACGCGCACCACCGCGCGGTGGGCCGTTCGGACGGGGGCGTGTACGTGGAGTGTCCAGTCGGTACCGGGCTTCTGCTCGGTCACGTGCGGGCAGAGCACCTGGCTGGCCCGTTCCTGTGCATCGACTCGTCCTGGAGCATGCTGCGGCACGCGGAGCGCCGATTTCGGGCCGCCGGTATGATGGATCGCGTCACCCTGCTGCGGGCGGACCCGGAACACCTGCCGCTGAAGGCCGGCATCGCCCGCTCGTTCCAGACCGTCAACGGCCTCCATGGGTTCCACGATCGAACCGGGGTGCTCGGCGAGTTCAACCGTGTCCTGGAGCCCGGCGGGCACTTCGCGGGGAGCACGCTTGTGCGCGGGGGCGGCCCGTTGGCCGACGTGATCCTGCACTGGTACGAACAGTACGGCGTCGTGCAGCCGCTGCGCAGCCGCGAGTACGTCATCCAAGAGCTGGACGAGGTGCTCGGCTACCCCTTCCTGCACGAGACCTACGGCTCGGCGTTGTTTTTCTCTGGCACCAAGAGCGGATGAACGACGATTCGGAGACCTCAGCGAGCGGATTCACCACGGGCAAATTGATCGCCCTGGCCCTCGGACCTCTGCTGGGCGTCGCCGTGTGGTTCCTGCTCTGGGGCGCGGACCTGCCCACAGCCGCCGCGTGGTGCGGGGCCATCACCGCCTGGTGCGCGGTGTGGTGGGTCGCCGAGCCGATCCCGATCCCGGCTACGAGCATCATCCCCTTCGCCGCGTTCCCACTGACCAACGTCCTGACCCACAAAGAGGTCGCCGGCGCCTATGGCCACACGCTGATCCTGCTCCTGCTCGGCGGGTTCATCCTGTCCACGGCGATGGAGAAGGCCGGCGCACACCGGCGCCTGGCGCTCATCATGGTCGGCGCGTTCGGCTGGGCCGGAGGCCGGGGACTCGTGCTCGGGTTCATGGTCGCGTCCGCCTTTCTGTCCATGTGGATCTCCAACACCGCCACGACGCTGATGCTCCTGCCGATCGCGCTCGCCGTGGTGGCGCAGGCTGAGGGCAAGGGGCTGGCGACGCCGCTGTTGCTCGGCACCGCGTACGCGGCGAGCATCGGAGGCATCGGGACCCCGGTGGGGACGCCGCCGAACGTCATCTTGATGGGTGTCTACGCCGAGCATGTGGGCAAGGAGATCGCGTTCATTGACTGGATGCTCATCGGTGTCCCGGTCGTCCTTGTGCTCTTGCCGATCACCTGGTGGTGGCTGACCCGCAAACTGAGCTTCAAGACCGGCAGCGTGGACCTCCCCAAGCAGGGGCAGTGGCGCTTTGAGGAAGTGCTGGTGCTGGCGGTTTTTCTGCTGACGGCGCTGGCATGGGTGACGCGTGCGGCGCCGTTTGGGGGCTGGTCCGGGCTCTTCGGTCTCACCGGCGTGGGCGACGCCACCGTCGCGCTCGCCGCAGTGGTCGTCATGTTTCTCCTGCCCAACGGGAACGGGAGCCAGCTGTTGGACTGGAAGACCGCCGTTCGCATCCCATGGGGATTGTTGCTGTTGTTTGGTGGCGGGCTGGCCATCGCGAAGGCGTTTGGGAAGACCGGGTTGAGCGCCGCACTGGGGGACCTGCTCAGCGGCCTGGCCTCGTGGCCCGTGGTCGCGATGATGTTGGTCTTGTGTCTGGTGGTGACGTTCCTCACGGAGGTGACGAGCAACACCGCGACGACGGCGCTCCTGATGCCCGTGCTCGCAGCCGCTGGGCTGGCCGCGGGCATCGACCCGGCGTTGCTCATGGTCCCCGCCGCCATCAGCGCCAGCTGCGCGTTCATGCTCCCGGTGGCGACCGCACCCAACGCCATCGTCTTTGGCACGGGGCGGTTCACCACCGTCACGATGGTGCGCGAAGGGTTGCTGCTCAACCTTGTCGGCGCCGTGGTCATCACGCTCATTTGCTGGGCGCTGGTCTGACCTGAAATTGCCGCTGTAAACGTGCGTTTGGCGCTGATTTGGGCATACTGCAAAGTGCAGTGAAGTGCCCCAAGTGCCAGAAGCCGATGGCCGTCCTGGAGCCGTTTGGCGACGGTGAGAAGTACTACGTGTGCCGGTGTACCCGGCCGCCGACGATGCTTCCGCACGTCACTCACCAGGAGGAGTCCGTTCCGGATGTCTCCACGCTACCCACGATGGAGTCGGTCCGTGGGTCGGGCGGCGGCGTCCCGGCAGTGGACGATCTGCGGGGCCTGGTCACGCGGCGTTTCCCGTTCAATGTGGCCACGCCCTACGCCGCCGCCACATCGGCTGAGACCCCGGTTCGAGAGCGCGTGGGGCAGATGCTGCTGGCCTACCGCTGCGCACTTCAGGTCTCCACTTGCGTGCTCCTGGCCCACCATCTGCGCTCGAGCGTGCGCGACGAACACGTGATGCGGACCATGCGGCGGTTGGCGGTGTCCAACCTCGACACATGGTTCGACGCTCTCAATGCGCTGGCGGCCGTGGAATACCCGGCGGGTCGGCGGCCGGAGGAGGGTGGACCCTTTGCGCCGGAGCTGACGGCCGCCGTCCGCAATTTTCAGAGGCTGCGACGCAGCGGGCAGCTGGTCCACGCCGGCTTGCGCAACCTGGCGGTGCGCGTCGACCAGGCCTCCCGTGGGTGGGACGACGCGGCCTGGGAGACCTGGCATATCCAGCACCTCCCGCTTCTGGCGGCCGCGATGGAAGCGTTCGCGCCCCTGTCCGGTCTGGAGCTGCTTCGAGGGGTCGAGGGGACCAAGTACGTGGCGCTGCGCGGGTCGGACCCGGCGTTTACGCCAGAGCCGTTCTACAACGAGGAGCTGCGGCGGCTGTTCCAAGGCAGTGACATCGTCGCGCGGACGACCGCGGGGGCGCACTTGCCGCTGTACCCGCTCGCCGTGGTGCCGGAAGCGCTCAATATGAGCACGACGGACGAGGTGTTGCTGCTGGAAGGGTTTGGGCCGGCGGAGGTCGTCTACTCCGGGGTGAGCACCCGCCAGAGGCGCCCCGACGCGCGCTCAGCGCTCGCCGGACTCTTTGCCGGGTCCCAGCGCGCGACGGGCGCGTGGACCGTGGCGGGGATGGTGTCGATCGCGCAGCAATGCAGGCGCCACACCACGTCGCACCTGGATGCGCTGACCGGCACCCGGTACCACTCGGACACGTACCTGGAGCGGCCGTCGGTGGACGAGATGGTCCGGGAGTTCCTGGATCACTCGGCGGCGTCCGCCTGCATCGTGGCGGGCGAGCCTGGGTCCGGCCGTGTGTCTCTGTTGTGCCGCCTTGCGGGTTGGCTGCGTGACGAGCAGCGCGAGGACGCCGTCCTGCTCCTGGCTGGGACGGGCTACGACGGCAGGACGACGACGCGTCGGATTCTGGACGCGTTGGAGCTCCCCGAGGACGCGGGGCTCGACGTCCTCGTTGAGAGGATCAAGGCCGACGAAAACATCCATCGGCTGGTGGTCCTGGTTGAGGTCCCGTCGTCGCCGGTGGATCCGGATGGCACGCTCAGGGAGCTGGACGACATCGCGCTTGAGGTCCGGCGCGCCGGGGAGGAGCACGGTGTAGTGGTCAAGCTGGTCTGCACGGTGGACCAGGAGGCCTTGCGTCTGGGCGTGGAGCGCTGGAAGCGTCGGCACCAGACCGCCTATTTCCAACATGGGTTCTGCCTGCACCGGTTCCCGGGAGAGGGTGTCGCCGAGGGGCAGCCGTACCTGAGCGTGCCGCCGCTGCTGCCGCAGGAGGCTGCGCGGGTCTTTGCCTGGGTCGGCCACTCGCTGCAGCGTGCCTGCCCCACGCCATGGGAGCAGTTGCCGGACTCGACGCGCGAGACGCTGCGGTCGCCGCTGGCCATCAAATTGTTCCACGTCGCGTTCGGGGGCGTGTCCCGGCCCGGCCCCGTGGACGCCCCGTCGCTGTGGGACGCGTTCATCGATCGTCTCTCCGATCCTGTCCGCGGACGATCCGACACGATGGGCGCGGCGCTGGACGTGGTGGACACGTGCATTGATCAAGGCGAGGGCGATATCAGCCCCCAGCTGTGCTACGAGGTTCAGCTGCGATGGGCGCAGGGGTTGTCGGGACGACCGGCGGAGACGGCGTCCACACTCGGCCCGTTTGAGAGGCTGGACCAGGCGGGGCTGCTCACCGCCCACCCCGACGGTACCTGGCGATTTCGGTGGTCGGAGCTGGCGTCGCACCTGGCGCGGCGCGCGCTGAACAGGCGCAGCGAGTGGCTCGACGAGGAGACCTGGCTCGATTGGTTGGGCCTGCCGTGTTCCTCACCGCTGGACGCCGCCCTCGTTCCGGTGGGTGGCCGCCTCTGGAAGCAAGAGAAATTCACGGCCTTCGGTGGTCTGCTGCCCCACGCGCAGCTGCGCGAACAGGTGCTGCTGGCCCGCATCATCGAGCTCGTGTCCCCTCGCCCCAGTGACTACAACCTGGACCAGGCGGTGGAGGTGTTCCGCAAGGGCCTGGACGCGATCACCGCGCAGGCCCAGGACCCCTCGGAGTTCCGTGTCTGGCGGGATCTCTTGAGTTGGGGCGTCCGGCCGCTGATTCGGGCCCGCGCGTCCAATCCGGTGGCGGAGAAGGTCGTGCTGGAGGTGTCGGCCACCCTCAACGAGCGCCTGGCCATCCTGGAGCCCGAGGAGATCACGCACCTTCGCGACCTGGTGCAGACCTACCAGGACCTCGGCAGGCTGGAGGCCGCCAGCGACCCCAAGGCTGCGCGCACCTGGCTCGAGCGCGGCGCGGACATCTCGCGTCGGCTGTCCGATCTGGAGGCCCTGCAGGGGGCCACCGGCGACGACGAGGGACCCAAGAGCTACCTGCGCGACATCACGCGGTCCTACAAGGCGCTCGGACCCATGGTCCGCAAGCACCTGGACGGCCTTGATCCTGAGCACAAGGAGTCCATGCGGGCCCTCACTGGCACGTATGCACGGCTTGGGGACCAGGTGCGCGGCGCCGACAAGGTCAAAGCCAGGTCGTGGTACGCCAAGGAGCTCGTGGTCGCCGAGCGGCTCGTGGACATGGAGCCGGACAACACGATCTACCTCACGGACCTGGGCAACGCGTACCAGAAACTCGCCCAACTCGACGCCCGTGCGGACCGCGCGTCGGCCAAGGAGTGGGTGGAGAAGCAGCTGGATGTCGGCACCCGGCTGCTGGAGCTCCACCCGTCCCACTTGCCGTACATGCGTAATCTGGCCATCTGCTACACGCGCATGGGTGAACTGGAGGAGCCGACGCTCCCGCAGGGCGCGCGACAGTGGTTTGCCCGCGCGCTGGACCTGCGCCGCGAGGTCGTGAACCAGGCTCCCGAGGACCCAGAGTGTCTGCGCGAGCTCGCCAACTCACTGCACAGGATGGGGCGCCTGGACCGGCGTCTCAACCCAGGGCAAGCCCGTGGTTGGTTTGAGGAGGACCTGTCCATCTGTCAGCGCCTGGTCACGCTGGAGCCGGACACGCCTCAGCATCTTCGCAGCCTGTCGATCGCCTACTACCGGCTCGGCGAGCTGGAGCTCGACACGCGACCGGAGGCGGCCCAGGCGTACTTTGAGCGCGATGTCTCGATCGCGGAGCGCCTGGTGGAGCTTCGACCCGGCTCGGCGCGACCCTTGCGAGATCTGCTCAGTTCCTACCGCAAGGTCGCGTCGCTCAACCAAGGCGAGGACTCGCGCCCCTGGTTGGAGCGGGCGCTCGGTGTGATCGATGAGCTGATTCGGTTGGAGCCCGAAAACCCGGACCACCGCAGGGAGATGGCGCGCACGTGCAGGCAGCTCGGCGAGCTGGACATGACGAGCAATGTCGCCGCTGCGCAGCAGTGGTTTGCGCGGCATGTGGAGCTGACCGAACACGCGCTGCAGTTCCGGACGGGTGACGCCAAACTCCTCGGCGAGGTGGCGACGTCGTGTGCGCATCTGGCCCGTCTGTGCGGCTATGAACCGGGCGTCGCGCGGCAATGGGCCGAACGGGGGTTGGCTGCGATTCAGATTGTGTTGGAGGTCGACCCCGACGAGCCTCGGCACCTTCGGCCCGCGGCGGAACTCTACGGCGCGCTGGCGGAAATGGAGGCGGACAACGCGCCGCTTGCCCATACCTGGCTGCTGTCGCGCCTCGGCGCATTGGAGAGCCTGGCCGAGCTGGAGCCGGCGCAGCCCAAGCACGCCTGGGACATCGCCCACGCGTGTGATCGCCTCGCGGAGATCGATCGGCGCCGCGAGCCCGACGCCGCCGCGCGGTGGCTGGATACGTCGTTGCAGGCGCGAACGCGGCTCGTGCCGCTCGACACAGAGCCCGACGTCTTTGTGCAGACCCACGCGGCGCTCGTGGAGCAGCTCACGGCGAGCGGTGTCGTCGCCGAGGGCGGACAGGCGTGGCTCGACGCGGTGCTCGACGCTCTGCAGACACTCGTGGCCGCGGACCCAAAGAACCCGGCGTTCCAGAGGGATCTGGCCGCGTGCCAGCTGTTGACCGGTGACGTCGTCCGGCCCGCGGACCCCGACGCGGCTCGCAAGCTCTACGACAAGGGGCTGGCTCGCCTGCAGCACCTGGCCGCCGGCGACAGTGAGAGCACCCAGCTGCTGGTGGACCTCGGTCACGTCTACCGCCGGCTGGAGCTGCTGGACATGGACCGGCGACCGAGCGCGGCGCGGGAGTGGGCGGAGAACCAGGTGCGGACCTGGGAGCAGCTGGTGGAGCTCGAGCCCGAGAACTCCCTGTTTCTTGGCGGATTGGCGCAGGCCTACGAAGGCATGGGCCACCAGGTCAAACGGCAAAACCCCACCAAAGCCGTGCCATGGTTCACCAAGGGCATGACGATCCGCACCCGCCTGGCACAGACGGGCTTCGACATCTGACACCCTCACAGTGCCGCCCGCGTGGGTTGAGCCGCCCTCGACGGCCAAATGGCCCGATACCTGCGTTGGCCGGACTCAACGGGACAGGGCCCCGTCGTCGTCCAACCGCAACTCCGCTTCGCTCCGTCTCCGCTGCGCTCCGCTTGGTCTCGAGCCATTTGTCTCGCCGATCATCGGATCAACCCACGCGAGCGGCACTGTCAGGACCGACGCGGTGTCGCGGTCCGCTCCACTCGCGCGGGATACGCTAGCGCTTCTTTCCACGCCTTTTGGCGTCGAGCAGGCGCGATGTGTAGGACGCCGGCTCCTGGGGCGCCTCCGCTGAGGGCGCGGGCACCTCGTCGTCCACGGGTTGCGCGGCCGAGGGTTCCGGCAGGTTGGTCACCGGCCGAGGGCGTCGGTGTACGCGTGGAGTAGGGGCGGCACTTCCGGCCGCCACTGGAACGGGCCGTCCCAGCCGCCGCCAGCCGATGTCCACGATCCAGAGACAGGCGGCGAGCGCGAGCAGCCAGGGGATTAAGCTCCAAGGCGTGGTGACCGGCGTGGGAGGATGTTTCCAGACCTGTGCGGGACCCGGCGCGACCTGCCCGCCCGTCCGGGCTGCGATCTCCTGCAGGAGCGGCGTGCCCGCGTGCGAGGGCGCGAACTCTGGCGACCAGGGTCTGTGCAGCTCGCGCACGGCCCGGCCAATCTCCCGCTCTCCGAGCCGCTGCACGACGCTGACGTACCACGTCCCTTCGGCGGCGGCGTCCATGGTGGCTCGGTACCGCCCGGGTGCCACCTGTCGCAGCGGAAGCTGGGTACGTTTGCCGCCGGGTCCGAGCACCGTGGCGATGGTCTCCGCGCCCTCGCGCCACGTGCCGTCCTGCAGCGCGTCCACCGTGAGAGTCAGCGCGCCGCCCTGCAGCGATGTGGCCAGCGCCAGCGGCTCATTCGCGCCGGTGGTGGCGATCCAGCGGACGGCCTGGGTCCAGAACTGTTCGTAGAGGGCTCGGTCGGCGATCCAGGCCCTGGACCACCTGCCGCCCGCGTCCGAAGTGAACGCCAAGGACCGCCCGAGTCCGGCGCGCCAATGGGCCAGCACCGGCTCGCCATCCGGCGTCGTCAGGGCGACGGTGGCCCGCCCCTTGGCCGACGCGCCCACGTAGCCGCCGAGCGGCGGCAGCGCGTCGAGGCCGCGCAGCATGTCGGACGGGTCCGCAAAGTGCGGTGTGAACGGCTTGTCGATGAGGAAGTTGCGCGACGACAGCATGGTCTCGCGCGTGAAGATCTGCGGGATCGCTTCGGCCTTTTCGGTCTCGTAGTAGCGGCCTCCCCCCTCCTTGGCCAGGCGCTCCATCGTGTATCGGTCGGAGTCGCTGCCGATGGAGACGGTTGTCAGCGTGATGTGGTCCTTGCGCATCTCGCGGATGATCGCTGGGAAATCGGAGGCGTCGGAGATGCCGTCGCTGAGCAGGATGACGTGCTTGACCGCCGAATCGGCACCGCGGATGCCCTTGTGGGAGGCTTGAAGGGCGTTGAAGATGTCCGTGCCGCCGCCCGCCCGCATGGTGCCGATTCTGCGGGTTACCTCGCCCTTGTCGTCCAGCGGGCCGTAGGGCGACACCCAGGTAGCTGCCCCCGTGAAGCCGAGGACGCCGAGCTCGTCGCTGGGTTTCATCAACTCCACGACGGCCACCGCGGCCTCCTTGGCCAGCTCCATCTTGGAGACAAGGCCGCCGCCCATGGAACCTGAGCGGTCGATGGTGAGCACAATGCCCTGCGAGGGCAGCTCCAACTGGCCCGTGCGCGTCATGCGCACGGGCAGCACGCGCTCGACGGGCGTCTTGTAGTAGCCGCCGAGCCCAAAGCTGCGGTCGCCGCCAATCATTCCCAGGCCGCGGCCGAGGTCCTCGACGTAGGACGCGAGGGTCCTGAGTTGCAGGCGGTCCGTGTCGGTAGCCGAGATGTTGGACAGCAGCACCGCGTCGTACTCGGCGATGTCTTCGAGCTCCTCGGGGAAGTCCGCCTCGCCACCGATGACGACGGCGAACCCGGCGTCGGTCAGCGCCGACTCCAGGTGGTCCGCGCCGCCCCCGGGCCCCGCCAGGACAAGGACCCGCGGAGCACCGGTGACCTGCACCGTGGCGAGGGCGACGTTGTTGCGAGGCTCTGCGTCGGGCTCAGACTCAATGGCGATGCGGTACCGGTGCAGTCCGGGTTCCGTGAGGAGCTGCGGCAACACCACCGTGTCCAGGCCCGCGCTGAGCTCCACCTCGACGGCGCCCTGGAGCTTCTCGTCCATGAAGAGGAGCAGCCGCGCCCGGCGAGGGCCGGGGCTACGAACGTGGAGGCGAAGATCAAACGGCTGTTCCGGCTCTACCTCCGGCGGCGCGGAGAGCGACTCGGCGATCACGTCGGGGCCCTTGGCGCCGCCGTCCAGCGCCACCGTGTCCACCGGGACGCCGAGTTGGTTGGCCACGTCGGCCTGGCGGCGGGCCTGGCCGTGGGTCTCCACCCCGTCGCTGAGCAGGACGATGCGGCGGTGCGTATCGGCCGGGAACGACGCGAGGGCCAGCCGGAGCGCTGCGTCGATGTCGGTGCCGCCGGGTTCGGGGACCGTGGCCCACGTGGGCTGGTCGTCGCTGGACCGGACCAGGCGCTCGATCTCCGCAGTGCCCCCGAAGACGATCACGCCGGCGCCGTCTCCATCTGGTCGGGCCTCGATGGACTCCTTGACCCAGTTTCGGGCCGCGGCCGAGACACCGCCGCTGGACTCGGCGGCGGTCCCCACCGAGCGCGAGGCGTCCACGACGTACACAACGCTCAGGGTGTCGCGCTCGCGCAGCACGCTCAGGTCGGCGGCGGCCAGGACGAGCAGAGTGGCCGTCACAAACCGCAGCACCACCGCGATGCGACCTGTCCGATCGAGCCAGAGGCCGCGCCTCCACGCCCAGGCGGCCAGCGCCACTGGGACCACCAGCAACCACAGGGCCCACGCCTCCTGCGCAACCAGGCTCATCGGGCCCCCGCGCGGCCGGCCCGCCGGACGAAGACGAGCCACTCGATGCAGACGACGCCGAGGCCGATCAGAAGGAACAGCGGAATCAGTGACGCTGTGTGCCTGACGCTGTCGGCAGCTACCAGCGCCGGACCGCGGGGCGTCGACAGGCGCCGGTGGGGGCGGATGTCGGACTCGAGAGCGTTGGTCAAACTGACGCCGAACGTGGACCGGGTCTCCCCTTGCGTCGAGGTGCGCGTGACCTCGTAGAAACCGGTTCGCGCGGTGTCGCCAAAGCGCCAGGCACCGTCGGTATTTCGGGCGTCCACGGCGCTGTCGACACGCGCCCCCGTGGGCAGCTGGATCGCAAGCTTGTCGCCGGCGTTGGCGACCACGGACAACGGTCCGCCTGTGGCCACGGCGCGGTCCTCCGATTGTCCGCCGGGGGCCAGCCATCCGATGGCGTTGTAGAGCAGGACCGGGAAGGCGACCTTGAGTGGCAGGTCCGTCTCGAGCAGTGGGTAAGGTACAACCACACCCCGCCAGGTTGGGGTCTGGCCGGCCAGCAGCGCCGGTCCGCCCTCGCCGCTGAACTCCGCGAGCGCCACCAGCGGCGCCTTCACGCTGACCTGACGTACCTCGCCGAACCGGACCCGTGCAAAGTCCACATGGTGCAGCACAGGATGCCCACTGTCCCAGGTTGCGATCGACGGCCGCGCCACCGGGTCGCCGTACCGGACCAGCGGGTTGTCGTCGGGGGGGGCGATGGCGAGAAACCGCCCCGACGGTGGCCGCATGGGGAAGTGACCGTCAAAAATCGTCACATCCGGCGTCTCGTCGCCCTCCGCCACGCGCAGGCTCTCATTGGCCGCGATCGCGCGTGCCAAGAGAGGGCTTGCCCCCTCAATGCCGATGGTGACGGGGCGAGGGGGGACAAGGGCGGCGAAGGCCTCGTCGTCTGTCGCCAACAGATCGCCGCGCACATCGCTGAGACGGGCCACGAAGCGACCGGCCTCTGCGGTAAAGGGCATGCCGAAGGTCCTCGCGGCGCCCGGGTCGAGAGAGACCTTGTGCGCCTCGACGGTGGTGCCGTCGACCGTGACCTCCAAGTGCCCGCTCAGCGCCGTGTCTCCGGTATTGGCCACCGTCACGACCGCCGAGCCCCCAAAGCGCTGGTCAGGCGAGCGCCGAAGCTCGAACGTGGTGATGGCCAGGTTGGCGCTCCCCGTTCCCACTGCGACTACGTCGACCTGCCCTGCCGGGAGGGCGGGGAGCTCGTCGTGTGAAAACGCGCCGTCGGTCAAAAGAACGATTCTGCGTTCGGTGTCGGTGCCGCCAAGCTGGAACGCCAGCAGCATGGCCTCCTGGATGTGCCCGGGCGCCTGGTCTGGACCGGCCTCGGCCAACTTCTCCAGGCTGGCCAGCAGCCGGCGCCGGTCCTGTGTGAAGGGCTGGGCGACGCGGGTGGTGGCCCCGGCGACGAGAAGCGCGACTTCTGCCCCGTCCGGCGCGGCGTTGACCGTCAGCTGGGCTTGCTGCAGCGCATCGGCGTACCGCGTGGGCGATCCGTCCGTCGCGCCCATACTCGCCGAGGCGTCGATCACCAGGACGAGCCTCTGGGTGCGGATCCCGTCCCGCACGCACGCGGGGTGGGCGAGCGCGAGTGCCACAAGGCCGAGCACCAGAAGCTGCAGCCAGAGAAGCACGCTGGGTCGGAACCGCTCCCAGGGCCTACCGCGCAGCACCGTGGCGCGCGCCTCCGCCCACAGCATCAGCGAGCCGACGAGCCGAGGGGGATGCCGCCGCCGCAGGAAGTAAAGCGCGACGATCAGCGGGACGCCGACGAGCGCGGCCAGACCCAATGGGGCGAGCAGCTCCATCAGCCGACCAGCCCCTGGCTGCGGAGATCCCCGAGGATGAGGGTCTCCAATGGCGTCGCCGTCGAGACCTCGACAAACGCGAAGCCGTAGCCCGCGCACGTGTCGCGCAGCTGTGCGGTGAACGCGGCCAGGCGCGCCAGGTACGCTTCTCGGAGGCGGGCGTTGACCTGCACGGTGAGCTCTTCACCGGTCTCGCTGTCCACGAGCGTGAGGTCCTCGCCGAGCACCGGCGCGCGCTCCTCCGGGGTGAGCAGGTGCAGCACCGCTACGCGCACGCGCGCGGACGCGAGGCGCCGCAGGGACTCGACGCGTCCGTCGGCGGCGAGGAAGTCAGAGATCACCACGGCGGTGCCGCGGCGCCGCACGGCGGTAAACTCCTGCACCGAGGCCAGCAGATCCGTACCCTTGCCGGGCGCGTCGTGGCGCTCGTCCAGAAAGCGCAGCAGGCGCGGGGCCACCTTCTTGCCTCGGAGCGGGCCCAGGCGCTTGTGCACGTGATCGGAGAATGTGGTCACGCTGGCCTGATCGCCTGAACAGAGCGCGAGCCAGCCCAGGGCGGCGGCCAGCTGGGCTGCGTATTGTGTCTTTCCTGGCAGCGCCATGCTCGCCGAGACGTCGAGCAGCACGTGCAGCGCGTGGTCGCGGGGCGTCTCGTACAGGCGGACAAGCAGCTGATCGTGCCGCGCGTAGAGGTGCCAGTCCAGGTGGCGAAGATCGTCGCCGGGGGCGTAGGGGCGGGTGTCGACGAAGTCTCCGCCGGCGCCGCGCACGCGGGAGCGGCGCTCACCGCGGTCGGTGGAGCGGACCCGGCCGTCCACGCGCATCTGAAGGCGGCGCAACAGGCGCATGAATTCGGGATCGAGCAAGGACATCGCAGGCATCTACACCGAGGCTGTCGATCTGGTATCATGCCCGACGTTGCCAAACATAGAGGGTCAAAGCATGGCCGATGTAGGGAACCTGTTCGGGCTTCAAAAGAAGTCCAGCGGGGACGAAGAAGATCTGGAGCCCCAGGACGCCGCCGAACGCCTCAGGAAGATGAAGGCGCAGGGGTCCAAGGAGATCGATGGGACGCCGCCGCACCTCGTCGAGGCGATGTGCACGTCCATTTCGCGGCTGGCGCTCGGTCGAAGGCTCTACAGTTCCGAGAACAAACTACTCGGGATGATGGAGGACCGCGTGGAGGAGAGCTGGCGGCTCGTCGCCGCGCGCGGCGAAGCCATCGGCGTCGATATCACGCCCGACAGCCTGATGTACCACGACCATGTGGTCTTCTCGCAGCCGGACCGCGACACCATCGCCCACCAACTCTACCGCGACTCTGTGCGCCGGCTCGTGTTCTCGCCCAAGTGCGACATGCCCGAGATACTCCGGTTCCTGTCCATCTTCGACGTCTCCGACGGCCTCTGGCAGCACGAGGCGGACTGCGCGGACAAGCTGTGGATCCTCAACCTCAAAGGCATCAAGTACCAGGCCGTCGATGGTTTTGATGAGCTCGTTGCGGAGACCCGCGGTGAAGCGGTCGAGCAGTATGCTGCCGCGCTGGATCAATTTGTAGGTGAAGGCGCGGCGCTTGGAGACCTGGCCAGCGGAGGGTCGTCGCGCGGCGAGGTCACGGACGAGATCCTGGAGCAATGGGGTGAGACCCGGCGCGTCCCGGTCAAGACGGAGGCGATTCGTGATCTGGGCGAGGAGATCCGATTCGGCGCGGCCCGCAGCAAGTCCGGGTATTGGGCCAAGGACTATCACTCCCCGGCGAAGAGCTTCGAGCAGTTTGTGGAGATGCTCGAATACGTGGTGTCGTCGAGCGCCAACCCGCTGAGCAACGAGCAGATCCAGTCTCTGCTCGAGCGTCTTTTCCATGAGCAATTGTCCAACGACGACGGGGATATGGGGCGGCGGATCGAGGGTGTTTTTGCGTCGGCCCCGCCGCTTGGCGGCCTCGCTGAGGTGGCATGGCGCAATGTCGTGAACCCGGACCTGTTCACCAACCTCCTGGCGGCGGAACCGGCGGGCAGCGCCCGCCGGCGCGCGCTCAGCCACCTCATGGAGAAGTACCTGAAGCCGTCGGCCAGCTCGCTGGTCCGGTCGGTGGTGGCCACCGAGAGCCTCCAGGCGGCCAAGCCTCTGCTCGATATGCTCTCGAACCTCGACAATGACGAGGACGAGCTGGCGCTTTGGGTCCCGCACCTCGATGCGCTTTCGGCGGAGTTCATCGCCGCCATCGTCGCGCGGCTGCCGCCCGAGCGCTTTGACACACCGTCCGGGCACGCGTTCAGCGACGCGTTGTGGAAGTTCGTGGATCCTGAGCGCGCCGCTCTGGCGATGAGGCTCACGCCCAAGGCGGCGTTGGGCCCGCGCCGCGACATTCTGCTCCAACGGCTCGAAGATCCGCTCGGCGACGTGCGGCTGGCTGCTGCGTCCGCGCTGGCGCGGCTGGCGGACCCGACGACCGGAATCTACGTGCTCAACATCCTGCGGCGCGCGGGCACCTCGACGTTGTCGCCGGAGGAGATTCGTGCGCTGCTGTTGACGTTGACGTCGCTGGGTGGCGACCGCTACGTGCCGTTCCTGGAGCAATGCATGGGACCTGTGGCCAAGAAACGGCCCGGGTTCCTGTTTGGCAAGCGGAAGATCGCCGGACATCGCAACCCCATTGGGGACGAGGCGTGCGTGCAGGCCATGGTGCGCCTCGGGACGCCGGCGGCCCTCACGTTGCTGCGCAATGTCTTCAGCAACACGCCGGATGAAGATCTCAAGTCGTACATCGGTGTGTTGCGGCAGAACCCGGATGCGGTGCCGGGGCAGGCCAAGCTCGACACGCGCGAGATGGCCAGCGTGGGCGGCGAACTCAACCGCGCGGGCCGCGTGCCCATCCCAGCGGGGTCGGCCACCGAGGAGATGCCTACGATGCAGGTGGGCGACGACGCCGCCAAGCAGGATGAGAAACCCAGGCCGCGCGGTGGCCTGATGAACGTGGATTGAGACGATGGCTGACGCGTCGAACGAAGGCGCTCCCGGTGGGGGGCGCCAGCTCACAGAAGCCCAGATCGAGGAGATCCGGCAGGGGCGCATGCTGCTGCACAGCTTCTTCTCCGTGCTCAAGACAGCGGCGTACCACCAGGCGGGCAACGTCGCGCTCGAGGAGCCGTCGGAGCAGTTCGCAGACATCCTCGCGTGGTTCATCCAGCGGGAGGGCGGCGCCGTGAAGCTCGAGATCGCCGAGGGGCAGATGTTTGCGGGCACCTCCCGCGTGCGTCCCTCCAAGCGCCAACAGCCAGCCGTCGCCGCGCTGTCCCAATTCTTCCGGCGGCGCGGCATCGGAGGTCTCACCATCAGCAAGGCGTTGAGCGCAGGCGAGGTCTCCAACGTCTTTACCGTCGTGGTCGAGTTCAAGAAGGCCAAAAATGGCGTCGATGAGCTGACAGAGGAGCTCCGCGAGGCGGGATACGGCGGCGTCGTCACGCCGACGCCGCCCGTGCAGGTGCGGCTTCAGGGCGCCATGCGCAAGGTGAAGGCCCTGGGCGAGGTCGGCCAACTGGCCGTGCAGCTGTCCAAGGGGCTCGCCATGGTCAAGGCATCCCAGGAGGGCGCGTCGGATGTCGCCAAGGCGGGGACGCGCCATGTGGTGCGTGAGGTGTCCGATCTGGAGCCCGAGGTGCGCGACAAGGTCGTCGGTCTGGCCATGATTGCAGCCACCGACGACATGGCCATGCGCTCGCTGACGATTCTCCTCGTGAGCATGTCCATCGCGGACGCTCTGGACATGCCGCGGCCATTGCGCGCGGACCTCGGCCAGGCCTGCATCGAGATGGCCACCTTCGACGACGACGTGCGCAACGGCGCCGACAAGGTCAGCCGCGAGCT
>CALBXO010000528.1 GCA_937890335.1 uncultured Pseudomonadota bacterium
CACCTTGGCAGCCGAGAAGCCGCAGTGGCTTGAAGCGCGCCAGGCCGACGCTGATGCGCGGACGGCGACACGGTCGCCGAACATGGCGCTGCTCGAATCCGGAGCCTTCGCCGACGCCATGCAGGCCGACGACGAAGAGGAGGAAGTCCCGTCTCTGTGAGTGGGCCCGAGCGCACCTGCATAGGGTGCCGCCGAAAGGCGCAATCGCAGGATCTGGTTCGATGGGTTGCTGTCCCGCAAGACGCGGGCGAGCAACTGACGGTGGCGCTGGACCTCTGGTCCAAGGCACCGGGTCGTGGTGTCTGGCTCTGTCCGCTGGAGTCTTGCCTCGGCAAGGCCACCAAACGCAGGGCCTTTGGTCGGGGGCTCGACGATCCGGGATTGTTTGTCCCGGACGACGGGTTTCTGGTCACGCAGCTGCGCGAAGGATTGCGCAGCAGGCTCTTGCAACGACTGGCACTTGCCCGTCGAGCGGGGGCCTTGGTAGCTGGTGAGAGCAGGGTGTCCCAGGCCTTCAAGGCTGGTCGTGGGAAACTCCTGATACTCGCCCAGGATCTGTCTGACGCGAGTCGGCAGAAGCAGGAAACAAACGCTGACCGCAAAGGTGTCGCTGTAGCGTCACCGGCGATGGGAGGCGTCGAGCTCGGCAAGTGCGTAGGGCGTGAATTCGCCGGTATTTTGCTCGTGAACGGTGAGCCGTTCGCGAGTGATTTGAAGCGCTTGTCCGAACAGTGGAACGGCCTTGAGAACGAAGCGCGTCGCTGACAGGCGCGGACAGGAACGGGTATATGCCGACTCACGTCTATAAGCTGGCCAGAGAGTTGAACTTCGACAAGGGGGAGCTTGTCGATAAGATCAACGCGCTGGGCCTGGGGTTCACGGTCAACAATCACATGAGCAAGTTGACCGACGAGCAGGTCGAGCTCTGCAAGACCGCGTTTGACCGCGAGCGGGCCGGTGCCCAGGAGACCAAGCGTCTGGGTTCTGGTTTGATCCGCCGACGATCAAAGCGGACCAAGGTCGGCGCCGATGCGGCGCCCACTCCGGCCCCGGATCGCCAGTCCGGGCCCGCGATTCCAGCCGCGCCGACTCCCCCGGGGCGCACGGCCGCTGACGAGCCCGCGCCCATCGTTGTGGAGCAGGCGGAAGTTGTCGCCGAGGTTGTCGCAGCGCCCGTGGTGGAGACACCCGTGGAGCCTGTGGCTGCGGTGGCCGCCCCCGAGCCTGTGGCAGAAGTTCCGGTCGAAGCTGCCGCCGCTGTAGTGCAGCCTCCCGCCGCTGCCCCCGTTGTGGTGCCGTTGACCGCGCCTCCCGAGGCGATTGCCGCGCCGGCAGAGGTCGTCGCGGCCGCCGCGGCGCCCGTGACCCCACCGGTCGCGCAGGTTGTCGTGCCCACGGAGGCCTCGGGCCCGTCGTCGCAGCTGGCTCCGGCCGCACCGCGTCCTCAGAGGGGCCGCGTGCAGGCACAGGTCCTCGGCCGCATCGACCCCACGTTGCTCAAGAAGCGCCTGGCTGCGGAGGGCAAGAACTTTGCCCCGCCGTCGGCGCGCCCGGCGGCGTCATCCGTCCCCAGAAGGCCGGGAGTAGCCAGTGCACCCGGTGGATCCGGCGCACCCGGAGCACCCGGTACGCCCGGAGCCCCTGACCGCACCGACCCGCGTGGGGCACGGCGCAAGAAGAAGGGCCGTCGCACGGTGCAGGCCAAGGATCTGTACGACAACAACGCCAAGATCCGGCAGATGCACCAGCGCCGTCGCAACAAGGGCAAGCCCGGCCGCACGGTCGTCACCCAGGCTGCCGAGCACAAGCGCGTCATCAAGGTCAACGAAGCGATTCTGCTCAGTGAGCTGGCTCGCCAGATGGGCGTCAAGGGCGCCGACATCATCCGCACGCTCATGAAGATGGGCGAGATGTACACCATCAACCAGGCGGTGGATGTCGAGACGGCCGAGGTGATCGCGGAGAACTACGGGTACACCGTCGAGAACGTGACGTTCGACATCACGGACTACCTCGAGGCGACCCCAGAAGACAGCGAGAAGACCCTGGCGCGGCCTCCTGTGGTTACCATCATGGGCCACGTTGACCACGGAAAGACCTCGCTGCTGGACGCGTTCAGGAAGTCGAACATCACGTCCCAGGAGTTTGGCGGGATCACGCAGCACATCGGTGCGTACCAGGTGGAGACCGACCGCGGTCAGATCACGTTCCTGGATACACCGGGCCACGCGGCGTTTACGGCGCTACGGGCACGTGGTGCGCAGGCGACCGACATCGTAATTCTGGTGGTTGCTGCCGATGACGGCGTCATGCCGCAGACGATTGAGGCGATCAACCACTCCAAGGATGCTGGCGTACCCATCATCGTAGCCGTCAACAAGATGGACAAGGAGGGCGTGAATCCGGACCGGATCAAGCAGGCCCTGACCGAGTACGAACTTGTTCCCGAGGAGTGGGGTGGTGAGACCCAGGTCGTGCATGTTTCCGCGCTTCGCGGTGACGGACTGCCCGAGCTACTCGATGCCATTCTGCTCCAGGCGGAGCTGTTGGAGCTGAGCGCGAACCAGGACATCCGCGCCCAGGGCGTTGTCATCGAGTCGCGGCTGGACACAGGCCTCGGCCCGGTGGCGACCTGCCTCGTGCAGGCGGGGACTCTGCGTGTCGGACAATACCTCGTCTCCGGGGCGCACTACGGTCGCGTCCGCCGGATGGTGGGGGACCACGGTACCGACGTGACGGAGGCATACCCGTCTACGCCGGTAGAGGTCACCGGCCTGTCGGGTGTTCCCTCCGCGGGTGAGCCCTGCTTCGTCGTCGAGGACGAGCGCAAAGCGCGCGAGATTGTCTCGCATGTGGAGCAGCAGAAGCGTGAGAGCGAGCTCGCCCAGCGCGGTCTGAAGCCGGCAACGGGTCTGGAGCAGCTTACCAAGATGATGGCTGCCGGAGCGCTCAAGCTGCTCAAGGTCATCATCAAGGCTGACGTGCAAGGCTCCGTCGAGGCTGTCAAAGGCACGCTCGAGAAGCTCGGCAACGACGAGGTTGGCGTCAAGGTCATCCACGCGGCTGTCGGTGGTGTCACGGAGAATGACGTGAACCTCGCCGCCTCTTCGGAGGAGGGCGCGGTCATCGTTGGCTTCAACGTCCGGCCCGAGTCGCGCGCCGCCGCGTTGGCTGAGGGCAAGGGGGTCGAGCTCATCCTCAATACGATCATCTACGAGATCGAGGATGTCATCAGCGCCGCGCTTGAAGGGATGCTTCGTCCGATTCTCAAGGATCGGGTCATGGGCCACGCAGAGGTCCGCCAGATCTTCGCGGTGCCCAAGCTCGGAACCATCGCCGGTTGCTATGTGCAAGACGGCAAGGTGGTTCGCAACGGGAAGTGCCGCGTGATGCGCAACGGCAACCTGCTCGCGGACACCACCATCGCCACCCTCCGTCGCTTCAAAGACGACGTGAAGGAAGTCAAGGGTGGATTCGAGTGCGGTCTTCGCGTGGATGGTTTCAACGACATCGAGATCGGCGACATCATCGAGACCTACGAGATCGTTGAGGAGCGCGCGACCCTCTAGCGTCGTCGTTGGAGTGCGTGAGGTCGCCGTGGTGCTTCGCGGTGCGCGGAGCCTCAAGGACGAGCAACGCGTACTGCGTCGCTTGAACCGGAGGACCCGCGGGCGGTTTGAGGTCGCTACCTCGGTGACCGCGCAGGTCATTCATTGGGCGGAGGCCGGGTCGTGAAGAAGCCAACTCTCAGGACGGACCGGATCGCGGAGCTGCTTCGGCAGGAGATCGCAAATCTCGTCCTGCTTGAGGTGAAGGATCCCCGCGTGGAGGGGGTCAACATCACCGGCGTGACCATCAGCAAAGACCTGTCTGTGGCCAATGTGCGTTGGCTCGTCTACGCTCCTGAGGAGGAAGTTGAGCGTCGGCGCGAGCGGGCCCAGGCCGGTCTCGACACCGTCACTTCATTCTTGCGTCGAGAAGTCGGCAAACGGATTCGGATGAGGATTACACCTCAGCTCAAGTTCCACTGGGACTCTGGGATTGAACACCGGCGCCACATGGACGACCTTCTGGCCGAGATCGCGGGGCAGCGCGAGGGCGAGTCGTGACCTGGATGGACCCCATCGAGACGATTTTTGGCGACGATGGGCTTCAGCCCCACTACGAAGCACTGTTCGACCTCATCAATGATGCCGACTCGTTTCTCGTGGTCTCCCATGAGAACCCGGATGGGGACGCGATCGGCTCGACCTTGGCGATGTGTCACCTGCTCTGGGCGCTCGGCAAGCGGGCCGTGCCCTACAACGTAGACCCCGTACCCTTCAATTTTGCCTTTCTGCGCGGCGCCGACCAGCTCATAAGCGACCCGGACGCGCTCACGGCGATGGAGCCCCTCGAGGTCACCCTGCTGCTGGACTGCGCACAGAAGGATCGCGCCGGCGACCGGTTCCCGGAGGCTGGGTGGCGACCACGTATCGGCGTGGTGGATCATCACTCAACCTGGGACCAGGACTTCGCCGACGTCTACGTGCGCGACACTTCGGCTGCTGCCGTTGGCGAGATGATGTATCGCCTGGCGCTGACCGCTGGCGTGGCCGTGTCACAGGAGATGGCCGAGTGCTGTTACGCCAGCATCATGACTGACACCGGCGGATTCCGTTACGGCAAGACGACACAGGGAACGTTCAAGATCGCGGCGGAGTTGGTGGGGTGCGGCGTCCAACCCTGGCACATGAACCGCCACGTCTACGAGAATGACCCCCTGGCGCGTGTTCGGCTGCTCGGGCGAGTGCTCAACACGCTGACGGTGAGCGAGTGCGGGCGTCTGGCGTTCATCGTCGTCGACGATGAGATGCTGGGGGAACCGGGACTGCGCCCCGAGATGCTGGACGGGTTCATCAACTATGCGCGCGGGATCCGCGGCGTGGAAGTTGCCACCCAGCTTCGTCAGCTGGGGCCGGGCCGGTTCAAGGTTAGTTTTCGAAGCCGAGGCACGGTCAATGTCGCGGCACTTGCCGAGACGTTTGGCGGCGGCGGACACCACAACGCCGCGGGCTGCGCCGTGGACGGCTCGGCCGAGGACATCCAGCGCCGGCTCGCAGACCGCCTCGCCGAGCTGCTCTGAGTGGACGGCATCGTCATCGTCGACAAGCCAGCCGGCGTCACCAGCTTTGACGTGGTGCGCCGCATCCGTGGCGTGGCGCGAAAGTGCAGCGGTGACAGGCGCATCAAGGTGGGCCACACCGGAACCCTGGACCCATTTGCAACCGGAGTCCTCCCCATCGCTGTCGGCAAGGCGACACGCCTGGCGCAGTTCCTCATCGACGGAGACAAGCGGTACCGGGCTACGCTCCGCCTCGGGCGCACCACGACGACAGACGACTCTGAGGGCGACACCGTCGAAGAGCACGATGTCTCCGGCGTGGAGGAAGGCGCGGTGCGGACCGCGCTGGCGTCGTGGCTCGGTGAGCACAGCCAGACGCCCCCGGTGTATTCGGCGATCAAGGTCGGCGGTGTGCGCGCGTACAACGAGGCGCGAGCCGGGCGCCCCATGGAGCTGGCCCCCCGCGACATCGTCATCCATTCCATTGCGCTGCGGGCCGTTCGGTTGCCGGACGTGGATTTTGACGTACACGCGAGCAAAGGGACGTACATTCGGGCGCTCTGTCGCGACCTCGGGTCTCAACTCGGCGTAGGTGGCTACTGTTTGAACCTGCGGCGCCTGGATGCCGCGGGATTCTCGGAAGCGGATGCCCACGATCTCGAGGCGCTCGCGACTGGCAGTACTCTGCCGCTGTTCAGCTGTCTGCAGATGCTGCGCGGCTTGCCACAGATGACGGTGGATGCGGAA
>CALBXO010000529.1 GCA_937890335.1 uncultured Pseudomonadota bacterium
AGGGGCTCAACGTCCGACGCGCACCCAGCACCCAGGAGGAGTGACGCGGTCAGGGCAACTCGGAGAAGGATGTTGTTCATGGGACTGTCCGCACGAGCCGGACGCCAACCAGCTCGCTGCGCTCGGTGGGGTCCATTTGGTTTCTGGAGAACAGGCTGCTTTGGCGGCTCGAGCCAAAGAAGTCACTCGACCGCGAGACGGAGCCGTTCACGCGACCGTCGGCTATGTAGTCGACGACCCGCCCTTCCGGCAACACATCAAATGAATCCCAGGTCATTTCTCGTACGTTTCCGATGACGTCGTAGAGCCCGAGCCGATTTGGCGTACGACACGCGACGGGGTGCGACTGCTGGTTGCTGTTGCCCACATACCAGGCGATCTCGTCCAGCGGACCGTAGGTCGATTGGTTCCGGGCGCCAAACCTTGCCGCTGCCGCCCACTCCGCTTCGGTGGGTAGGCGGTACCCGTTGCAACGGACCCCCTCACGCCACTCCGGACGCGGCGGCTGGTCCCGTTGTGCGTGGGCGAGCGAGTACACGGCGTTGCCAGCCATATAGCAGGGCTGCAGGCGGGCGCGCTCGGAGAGCGCGTTGGCGAATGCAACGGCCTCGGCGAAGGTGATCCCCTCCACCGGACAGTCCGTGCAGCCGGTGTTCGCGACGTTCAGAGGGAAGTCCGCCGCCCGCCACATGGTCTGCGTGACCTCTGTGTGCGCGACCTCGAACAGGTACGTGAAGCTTGTCTCCGCACTCTGGCCCAGAGCGTAGGTCGCGTCGCCAATCGGCCGCGCGAAGCTGGGCGTCTCGGGAATTTCGCAGGCCACGCTCCGGTCGTCCACGCACCGAACAACCTTGAGTGGACAGGTGTCGCAGACTTCGCCGCGGGCCAGCTCCGTATCCAGTGGCTCGCAGCCGCCGCATGTATTGTACGCGTCCTCACCCAGGTCGCCGCCGCAGATTGCGTTGCCGTCGCGGCCGCAGGTCCAGGCTCCGGAGCCACACGTGCCGCAGCTCTCGCCCAGTGTCACGGTGATGGGATCGCATCCTCCGCACTCGTTCTCCTCGCACCCAGCGTCGGCGTCGTCCCGCGCCACGTCCCCCATGTCGTCCTGCGGGACGTCACCGGTGTCGTTGTCGCCCGGGTCACGCTCTGCGTCGGTGTCGTCAGCGCCGGCGTCGTCTGGCGCAGCGTCCGGCGCATCGCCCACCTCAGCTGCGTCCGGGTCGCGGGCGTCGTTGCCCTGGTCCCCGGCGTCGCCCATGGCGTCTTCGGCGCCGGAGTCCGCGCCTGCAAACTCGCGCTCGGGGAAGGTCTCGCAGCCAGCCAGAAACAGTGCAGCGGCGGTCAGGATGAGAATCGGTCGCGTCATGGCGGACATGGTAGTGCTCAGCGGGGCCGCCGGCAACTTCGAACCGGGTGGTGGCAACTGTGGTGTGACCGGCGGTTCGGTTGGCCTGACCCCGGCGGCCGCGCCGTTGGGTCATTGACAGAGTAGAACGTGTTCTAGTACGGTCCGCGCATGTCGTCAGTGACGGAAACGGTAGACTTTCTCATCGTGGGTTCCGGCGCCGCAGCCATGGCTGCCGGTCTTCGCGCCCACGATCTTGGGCTCAAGGTTTTGCTGGTCGAGAAGAGCGACCGGTATGGGGGATCGACGGCCATGTCCGGCGGTGTGTGCTGGGTGCCCAACAACCCGGGCATGGCGGCCAAGGGGGTCCAGGACAGCAACGAGGACGCGCTGACCTACCTCCAGCACATCACCGAAGGCGAGATTGCGGATGAGCGTCTGCAGTCGTACATCCACGAGTCGCAGCGCGTGCTGGCGTACTTTCTTGAGAACACGCACGTCCGCTACGACGCGATGGAGAAGTATACCGACTACTACCCCGAGGCCCCGGGTGGCCGGCGGGGAGGGCGGTCCATGGACGCGGTGCCGTACGACGGCGCCCTGCTCGGGGAGGAGCTGCGCAACCTGCGCATGCCCCATCCGCAGTCGCAGATCATGGGCAAGTTCGGAATCACCGCGGCCGATGCGCAGAAGCTCCTCGTGAACAACCTGGCCTCCAAGCTCTACATCATGGGCTGCTTTGCCGGGTACACGATGCGGTTTCGCAGCCGCGGCAAATACGGGCGCGACACCAAGCTGACGTGCGGCAACGCGCTGATGGGACGCCTGCGCCGAAGCCTGATGGACCGCGACGTGCCGCTGTGGCTGGGCGCCCCGGCCGTCGAGCTGCTGCAAGAGGGCGACCGGGTCGTGGGGGCCGTGGTGGAGCGGGATGGGAGCCGCGTGGAGGTGCGCGCCTCGCGCGGTGTGCTCCTCTCTGCCGGTGGTTTTGAGTACAACGACGCGATGCGCCAGAAGTGGCAGCGCCACCCCATCACCACGGAGTGGACGGCGGCCAACCCGCACAATGTGGGCGACGGCATCCTTATGGGTGAGCGAGCCGGCGGTGCGCTCGACCTGATGAAGGAAGCCTGGTGGACGCCGACGACGCGCGTACCCGGCTCGGATCTGGCGTGGGTGCTGGTGGTGGAGAAGAACCTGCCGGGGTCCATCTTCGTCAACGGCGCTGGGGCGCGCTTCTGCAACGAGGCGGCCCCCTATGTCGACGTCGTCGTCGACATGTACAAAGCGGACAGCGCGCAGCCGTGCTGGATGATCTTCGACGCGCGCTTCCGACACTACTATCCGGTGGGCCCGGTCGCCCCGGGCTACGCCATGCCGGACAGCCGCACGCCGCGCCGGTACCGAGACGGATTCCTGCGCCGGGCCAAGACGCTGGAGGAACTCGCCAAGCTCATTGACGTCGACACTGACGCGCTCACCGCGACGGTGGAGCGATTCAACGCGCAGGCGGAGAAGGGCGTGGACGAAGACTTTGGCAGGGGTGATTCCGCGTCGGATCGGTACTATGGAGACCCGCGCGTCCAGCCCAATCCCTGTCTGCACAGCATCGGCAAGGCGCCGTTCTACGCAATTCCGGTGTACCCCGGCGACCTGGGGACCAAGGGCGGGCTCGTCACGGACCTCGGCAGCCGGGTCCTGCGCGAGGATGGTACCGCCGTCAAAGGCCTGTTTGCCGCCGGAAACTGCGCCGCCAGCGTCATGGGCCGGACCTATCCCGGCGCCGGAGGCACCATTGGCCCCGCGCTGACGTTTGGGTTTGTAGCGGCGGAGACGGCGGCCGAAGTGCAGGCCTCTGCAGAGACGGCGATCGCCTGATCGCGGGCTCGCGACTACTTGGTGTGATCGACGTAACCGGCCATCAGGGCCTGGTAGAACAGGGTGCCCATCACCTGCGCGCCGTGCTTGGTCACGTGGGCGTAGTCCTTCCAACCCAGCGCCGGCTTGCTGTTGGCCCACCGGCCCATGGACCCCTCGCCGCCCATCGCCTCGAACGCCGAGTACCATGCGCAGCCGTTGCGCAGGGCGACGCGCCGCTGTACCGCCACCATGTCGTGGAGCCTCGGTACGGTCCGGATGCCGCCGCGGTGGCGCTCGCCGTGGTCCAGTGGGCTCATGACAAGACAGCTGGCGGTGGGCCGCGCCTTGCGAAAGAGTTTGATGACCTTCTCGAAATCCTCCTCGTACCGGGCCATGCCCAGCTTCGGGAAGCCGAGCTTGTTGCCACCGTACATGAGGATCATCAGGTTTGGATCGCGCAATTCCAGCTGCTTCTTGAAGTGGGCGAAGTCCGCGTTGTGGTGCCGGTCCTCAATGAAACCCACGATACCGAGCCCGTCGTAGACGACGCCGGGTCGGTCTCGCTCCATGGCGACGCCGTAGACATTGAGCTGCCCACCCTTGGCCTGGATTCGCAGCTCGTGCTCGCCGTCGGGCACCTCCACGGAGTGGACCCTGTCTTCGAGAGTGTCGGAGGCGGTTGGGACGTAGACGGGCTCGCCCTTGTCCACGGTGAGCGCCAGGTCACCCTGTCTGGGACCCGCCAGGTAGTAGATGTCGAACCGGGAGACCTTCCGACCCACGGGCCCCGAGTCCGCCGTGGCGAACCGGGAGAAGACACCGGGGAAGCCGTGGGCGCGCACGCCGCCGAAGCCGTAGTGTTTGTCCTTGGCGGCCCGGTGGATGATGTTCATCGTCTTCCAGCCCTTGGAGCCGTACCGGACTCCCTTGTGGCTGTACCAACTCGAGCTGCTGGCGGCGAGGATGAACCCGTGGCCGGAGTCGCCAAACAGGCGCTGAAGGTGCGTCCGGGTGGACGAGGTGATGCCGTCCGCGGCGATGGCTGAGTCGCCCCAATGGGCCACACGCGTGATGGCCCCCGGCTTGCGCTGCGCCGACCCGTGAAGCTGGTCGTAGAAGTGCTTCATGGCCCCGTTGGGGTCCTCGATCTTCACCTCGACGTCCTTGTAGGCCTCGGGCGGGACCTTGATCCCCGCGAAGAGCGGCTTTGCCACCGGGGCAGCCTGGCCCGCGTCGGGGCCGCCATCGAGTGGAGCGGTAGGCGCGTCACCCGCCTCGGGCACGGGCTCCACATCCGGCAGCGGCAAATCCTCGACAGGGGCTTCGTTGTCCAGGTCGCCAAGCTGCGCCAGGACCGCGGCTTCCTTGCCGCCCACAGCCTCGCCGGCCTCGACGCCGCCGGAGGCTTCCGCGACGAGGGGGCCAGCGCCAGTGGTGGAGAACATGCCGTAGAACGGATGTTTGTCACCCACCACCCACGGGCGGTAGGCCTCGAGGCCCGGAATCAGGTAAGGGACGGCGACCACGAGCGCCAGGGCGATGATGGAAAAGAAGACCCGCAGGACCGCCGGATCGGCGGGCATGTCAGTCTGGTCTTGATCTGGGGTCGCGATTTCGCGGAACGTCGCCATGGTCCTTCCCAAACAGTGGGATCGCGGCGGTCAATCCCTCAGAACTGGAAATACTGGAACGGGACAGCCTGCCAGCTGGCCAACTTCATCAGGACCAGGACGATGATCCCGAGGATTGCGCCCTGTACGGGCCCGGGGAGCCGGTCCCAACCCGTGGCTATGTAGTCCAACCAGCGCCTTGGTGTCCAGTGGAACACGTAGGTGCCGACCAGCATCGCCCACAGCAGCGCCGTCATCTGGCCTGCGCCAAAACCCCGCGCGAACGCCGCCGCCGTGTCCTCAAACACCGGCTGGCTCATTGCCGCACCGCCGTGTGCCAACAGCATGCTCAGGAGCTCCCAACCATCCACGAACACCCGGACCAACGCGCTGGTGACCGCGCTCGCCTGGGTGAAATCGGCGGATCGGAACAGCACGCGCGCCAGCACGATGAAGTGCAGTGTAAGGAAGATCCGCCAGACGTAGCCCCAGGCGTTGAGCACCACGGGTTTGCGTCCGCGCACCTGCACCTTCAGGAACCGGTTGATGCACATGGCGGTGGCGTGGCAGCAGCCGTAGACGACGAATGTCCAGTCCGCGCCGTGCCACAATCCGATCAGGATGACGGTGGCGACGAGGCCTCTGCCCGCGTCGATCTGGGCCAGGT
>CALBXO010000530.1 GCA_937890335.1 uncultured Pseudomonadota bacterium
TGTCGTCCGGGGCGACTTTGACGACGTGCCTTTCGACACCGACGCGCGCGGCATCGCCAAGGTGACCGTGCCCACGCGCAGCAACCAGCTGGACCTGGACATCGTGGCCGAACCCGCCATGGGACAGGCCGTCACGGCCGCGTTCACATTGGGCACGCAGACGGGCAGCGACCACGCGCTGTCCATCACGCTCGACCGCGCCATCTACGCAGCCGGCGAGACCGCTCTCATCGACGTGCGCGCAACGCCCACCATCCAACGGGCGTTTGTGGACGTGCTCCACGCGGGGCAGGTGATCGCCTCCATCTCCACGGATGTGACCTCCGGCACCGCGCGCATCGAGTTCCCGCTGGCCGGCGACATCGCCGGGAGCCTTCAGTTTGAGGCCTACGCCGTCGCGCCCAATGGCAACATCACCCGCGCCCACGCGCTCGGACATGTGGAAGCCGCCACGGAGCTCACCGTGGCCGTCACCCCAGCGCAAGAGGTCTACCGCCCGGGCGAGACCGCCAGGTTGGACATCCAGGTGGATGACGCCGGCGGTGAGGGCGTTGTGGCAGCGGTTGGCCTGATGGTCGTGGACGAGGCGGTCTTCGCCCTCCAGGACTTCCAGCCCGGTCTGGAGAAGGTCTACTTCCAACTGGAGCAGGAGCTGCTGACCCCGCGCTACGAGATTCATGGCCACGGCGCAGCCGAGGTCCTCTCTCCCCCGGAAGACCTGGATGACGAGGAGCGGGACACGCTCGCGGCGCTCGTCTTCGCCGCGGCACAGGGCATCCGCGCCCACGGGGTCTTCCTGGACACCTGGACCCAGGACAGCGTCCAGGCCAACGGGATCGCCCACGCCGCGCAGAAGCGCGACGCCGACGCCATCTGGGCCCGCATCTCCGCGCAGGTTCAGGACGGACCGGACGAGGAGCTCATCGCTCGCATCGCGCGGGACGAGGACCAGCGCAACTCGGACCCGTGGGGCAAGCGGTACGGCGTGTCCTGGGAATCGTACCAGTTGTCCATCACGGGCTGCGGCCCCGACGAGCAGCTCGGCACCGACGACGACTTCCGCGTCAGCTACCAGCCCGAGTGGTGGCAGCCGGACGCCCAAAACGACGGCGATTTTGGCAACAACGCCGGCAACAACGGCAACGGCGGTAACAACGGGTTCAACAACGGCATCCCGGAGAACGGGGACGGCGACGGCGAGGGACCGCGCGTTCGCTCGTACTTCCCGGAGACCCTGTACGTGAATCCGGCCATCATCACCGATGAGAACGGCCAGGCGAGCGTAGACCTGCCCCTCGCGGACTCCATCACCACCTGGCGCACCACGGCGCTGGCCTCCAGCCTCGACGGAGGCCTCGGCAGCTCATTGGGCGGCGTGCGCGTGTTCCAGGAGTTCTTTGTGGACGTGAACTTCCCGGCCACGCTCACCGCCGCCGACGAGGTCACCGTCCCCGTGGCCCTCTACAACTACCTGGACGAGAGCCAGACCGTTCGCCTGCAGGTAAACGACACGGGAGACGACTGGTACGAACTGCTGGACTCCGGCGACCGCGAGGTCGAGCTGGCACCGGGAGAAGTTCGCGCCGAGCGTTTCCGCGTACGGGTGACAGCCCCGGGCTGGCATGACTTCCAGGTCACGGCCATTGGCGACGTGCTCAGCGACGCGGTGCGGCGACGAGTGCTGGTCGTGCCCGACGGCCAGGAGAAGTTCATCGACTTCTCGGACCGGCTCTCGGGGGACGTGGCCCACACAGTCACCTTCCCGGCCGAGTCCATCGACGGCGCCCACGGCCTGTGGGTCAAGATCTACCCCGGCTTCTTCAGCCAGGCGGTGGAGGGCCTCGACAGCTTGCTGCGCATGCCGTCAGGCTGCTTTGAGCAGACCTCCAGCACCACCTACCCCAACGTGCTGGTGCTCCAATACCTGCGCGAGACGGAGCAGACCAACCCCGAGGTGGAGCTCAAGGCGCTGGAATACATCAACCTCGGCTACCAGCGTCTGCTCAGCTTTGAGTCGCCCAATGGCGGCTTTGAGTGGTTCGGCGGGGACCCCGGACACCGGATTCTGACGGCCTACGGTCTGCTCGAGTTCTCGGACATGTCCAAGGTCTCCTACGTGGACCCGGCGGTCCTGTCCCGCACGCAGGACTGGCTGCTCGGCCAGCGCGAGGGCAACGGGAGCTGGAAAGCCGCACCGGAGGGCATCCACGAGGGCGCCACCAACAACTTCACCGACAGCGATGTCCGCGCCACCGCGTACATCACGTACGCCATGCTCGAGTCCGGGACGAACCCGGCGGACCTGGCGCCGTCACTGTCGTGGCTGCGGGCCAACCTGAGGGGCCTGGACGACCCCTATTCCATGGCCGTAGCCGCCAACGCTCTGCTGGCCGGCGACCCCAACGACGCCGCCGGGCGACAGCTCGCCGCGCGGCTCGACGAGATCAAAGAGACCGACGACGAGGCGGGCACGGCCTGGTGGCAGAGCGCCAGCAGCTCGTTCACCTATGGCTCGGGCGACGCCATGACCATCGAGACCACGGTCTGGGCCCTCGAAGCTCTCCTTCGGGCCGGCGGCCACAACGCCACACTCGACGCCGGCTCCACCTGGCTCATCCAGAACAAGGACAGCTTTGGCAACTGGTCCACGACACAGGCCACAATCCTGACGCTGCGCTTCCTGTTGCGGACCCTCGGTGGCGGTCAACAAGAGGCCGACGCCACCGTCACCGTGCTTCACGACGGCGAAGAGGTCGCCCAATTGGAGATCACCACGGAGACGAGCGACCTGCTGCGCATGGTGGACCTCGCCGAGCGTGTCCATCCCGACAGCAACGACGTCACACTGCGGTTCGAGGGCACGGGGACCTTCCTGTACCAGGTCACGGGCCGCTACTACGTTCCCTGGGAGGAGGTGGAGATGCCGGTCGGCCAGCTGGCGCTCGACGTGAGCTACGACCGCACGACGCTTGAGACAGACGAGATCGCGACCGCCACGGTCACGGTGACCAACACCACCGACGCCCGCCTGGACATGATCCTCGTGGACCTGGGCATCCCGCCTGGATTCGACGTGCTCACGGACGACTTCCAGCAGTACATCGACGCGGGCCAGATGACGCGCGTCGACACAACGGGCCGGCAAATCATCGTCTATTTGTACGGCCTCGACGCCGGCCAGACGCTGGACTTCTCGTACCGCCTGCGGGCCGGCGAGGCGCTGCGGGCGCAGTCACCCCCGAGCGTCGCCTACCTCTACTACGAGCCCAACCAGCGCGCAGAGTCCATGCCCGAGGAGTTCCAGGTCGAGTAGGTCGGTAGACGGCTCGACGGACGCAATCCCCCACCACCCGCCGGGCGCAGCACGCGCTGCGCCCGGCGGCCGTGGGAAACACGGCCGCATCCGCCGTGCCGCGTCACCTCTCTGCGCCCCTCCCGTGGTAGCGTGCAAGGAGCGTTGCCACCTCGCCGGAGTCCACGCCATAGGCTCGCTCGACCTCGTCATCGTCGACGTCGCCGGCATTGAGCGCCCCCAGCAACCCAGCGTGGGAGGCCACGGCAAACGACTGCAGAAAGTTCTTCTGGTAGCACTGGAAACCGCCCTGGATGTGGAAGCTCGTCACGCACGAGTAGTAGTGCATCAGGCGGCTGTTGAGCAGCCGGCCGAGCCCCTCAGGGCTGAGCGGCGCACCGGCTCGCGGCGCCACGCTATACCCATTGCAGAACAGCGCGTCAGTGGGATCCAGCACGAAGTTTGGGCGTTTGTTGAACGTGCGGGTCAGGAGCTTGGGACCCTGGGCATCAAAGCTCTGTCGGCGACCCCACGCGTACCAGCCATCGGCGGGCACGCGCCCTTTGTCTCGCCGACCCAGCGCGCTCTGCCATCGCAGGAGATGCGCGGCCGCCAGCGGCCACTGCTGCGCCAGCTCCTCCCAAGGCACCACCACCCACGCCCCGTCACAGTACGTGTACGGGAACAGGATCCGGCGGCGAGCGGTCTCCAGGTCGGCGGGGCCATCCAGCGTGGGGACCTTGTAGTACGGCCTGGACGCCTCGCGCTCCACCGGCGCCCACGTGCCATCCGGACCCAGGCCGCCCAATTGCTCCTGGCGCTCCGTCAGGGTAAACGCCTTGTCCATGAGCGTCGCAAACCCCACATGAATCTCGGCCAC
>CALBXO010000531.1 GCA_937890335.1 uncultured Pseudomonadota bacterium
GGCCGAGACAACCCACGCGATCCGCGTAACCCCTGACGATCCGGAATGGGTCGAGTTCAACACCCACCCAGATCGGTACGTCCACCTGCAGCTGCAGGTGGAGGGCGCCGTAGCCTCCATCCGCCTGAACATTCAGGAGGAACAGGGACACCGCCCAGAGTACGCCCTCAAGCTGAACTCGTACGACATCTCCGTGGACGTCGAGCTCGCGGACGCCATCCAGCGTCTGCGCTTTGAGCATCCGGAGGTGGGCTGCGTCGTGATTACGTCTGCCCTGGACGGCGTGTTCTGCGCGGGCGCGAACATCTTCATGCTCCAGAGCTCTTCGCACGCGTTCAAGGTCAACTTCTGCAAATACACGAACGAGACCCGCCTCTACATCGAGGACGCCACCGCCAACTCCGGGCAGACGTACATCGCAGCGTGCAACGGCGTGGCTTCCGGCGGCGGCTACGAGCTGCCGCTGGCGTGCGAGGAGATCTACCTCGTGGACGACCGCCGCAGCGCCGTCTCCCTGCCCGAGATCCCCTACCTGGGGGTCCTTCCCGGCACCGGTGGACTCACGCGGGTGGTGGACAAGCGCAACGTCCGCCGCGACCGGGCGGACGTGTTTGTCACCGTCGCTGAGGGGATCAAGGGGCGCCGCGCCCAAAAGTGGGGGCTCGTGGACGGCGTGTTCGCCGGGTCCAAGTTCGACGAGCGTGTCGCCGCCCGCGCCGCGGAGATCGCCAGCGCGCCGCGCCCGGGCAGAACCGCGGTCGTGTTGCCGGAGATCGTGCCGGTCATCGACGAGACCGGACTTCACTACCAGTGGGTGGACGTGCAACTCGGCCCGGCGGAGCGCGCCGCCACCGTGACCATCACCGTCCCGTCGGACCTCCCCGAGGTCCCCGCGAACGTCGCAGAGCTGGGTGCCGAGTGGTGGGCACTGGCGATGTGGCGCCAGCTGGACCACGCGCTGCTGCACCTTCGCTTTCACTACCGCGACATCGGCCTGTTGATGTGGCAGACCCGCGGCGACATCGACGACGTGCTCGCGATTGACGCCGCGTTGTGGTCGCGCCAGGACGACCCATTTGCCCGCGAGGTACTGTTCCATATGCGGCGGGTCCTCAAGCGTGTGGACATGATGTCCAAGAGCCAGTACGCCCTCATCGACGAGGGCAGCTGTTTTGCCGGCAGCCTCTTCGAGCTCGCCGTGGCGGCCGACCGGGACTACATGCTCGACGAGGACGGGGTTGAGATCGCGCTCAGCGATCTGAACGCTGGCCCCCTGCCCATGGGCAACGGCCTGACCAGGCTTCAGACGCGCTTTCTCCACGAGCCCGAGCACGCCGCGCGCGTCGCAGCCCAGCGAGACCGCATGGACTCCACCGACGCCGACGACAACGGTCTCGTCACGGAGGCCATGGATGAGCTGGACTGGGAGGACGAGGTGCGGCTCCAGATCGAGGAGCGCGTCAGCATGTCGCCCGACGCCCTCACGGGCATGGAGGCCAGCATCCGCTTTGCCGGCCCGGAGACCATGGAGACCAAGATTTTTGGCCGCCTGTCGGCCTGGCAGAACTGGTGCTTCCAGCGGCCAAACGCCGTGGGCCCGCAAGGCGCACTGAGACTGTACGGAAGCCCCGAGCGCCCGGTCTTTGACTGGGAGCGGACCTGAGGAGGACACGATGAAATTCGACCACATCCCCAACAACGTCGACCTGGACTCGGACCGCAAGCTCCAGAAGGCCCTTCTGCGGTGGCTGCCCAACTACCTGGACTGGTGGAGGGACATGGGCCCGTCGGACTTCGCCGCCGACCAGGTCTACCTCCGCACCGCCATCAGCGTGGAGTCCGGCGGCTGGGCCCACTTTGACTATGTCAAAATGCCCGACTACCGCTGGGGCATCTTCCTGACCCCCTTTGAGGGCGAGCGCACCATCGGGTTTGGCGACCGAATGGGCGAGAAGGCGTGGACCGACGTACCTGGCGAGCACCGCAGCGAGCTGCGGCGCATCATCGTCACGCAGGCAGACACGGAGCCCGCCAGCGTCGAGCAGCAGCGCCTGCTCGGACACACGGCCCCGAGCCTCTACGACCTGCGCAACCTGTTTCAGGTCAACGTGGAGGAGGGCCGGCATCTGTGGGCGATGGTCTACCTGCTGCACAAACACTTTGGTCGCGACGGCCGCGAGGAGGCCGAAGACCTCCTCCAGCGTCGCTCGGGCAGTGAGGACTCGCCGCGGATTCTCAACGCCTTCAACAAGCCGACTACCGACTGGCTGAGCTTCTTCTGCTTCGCCATGTTCATGGACCGTGACGGCAAGTACCAGCTCGCCTCACTGGCGGAGAGTGGCTTCGACCCGCTGGCTCGCTCCACCCAGTTCATGCTCACCGAGGAGGCCCACCACCTCTTTGTCGGCGAAACCGGCGTGCAGCGCATCATCCGTCGCACCGCGGAACTCATGAAGACCGCGCCCGCCGAGGACGTGACCGCCGTGGGCGGCATCCCGCTGGACATCATCCAGCGCTACATCAACGACTGGTTCAGCGTCTCCGTGGACCTGTTTGGCGGCGAGGACTCCTCCAACGCAGCGAACTACTTCGCCACCGGGCTCAAGGGCCGCTACAAAGAGTCGCGCAGCCGCCACATCACGGATCACGTCGCGCTCGAGGGCGTCTACGACCTCGACGTAGTCGACGGCGAGCGGCTCACGACGCGCGAACTCCCCCTGCGCCGGGCCATGAACTCGGTCCTGCTGGACGCGTATGTGGAGGACTGCGAGCGTGCCCTGCGCCGGTGGAACGGAGAGCTCGAGTCGGCCGGTCTCAGCGACCGTCTCAGCCTCCCCTCCCGCCGCTTCAACCGGGGCATTGGCGTCTACTCCGGGCACACGTTCGACCTCTTCGGGAACCTGATCTCAAACGACGAGTTTGAGGCGCGACGCTCCGAATGGCTGCCGACCGAGGCGGACAAGCTCTACGTCGAGTCCCTGATGAAGCCGTGCTTTGAGATGGGCAAGATCGCCGGCTGGATCGCGCCGCCAAACCGGGGGATCAACCAGCACGGCTTTGATTACGAGTACGTGCGCTTCACCGACGATCCGTACTTGCGCGCGTAGTACTCCCGACTCCCTGTCCAGGCAGGACTTTGGGTCGGGGGTACCAGTCCCCACGGAAGGCGCCGCGGGGCCGGCTGGCCGCTCGGCAGGTGGACTGCGCCAGCGCCTCGCCGTCCGCACTGGGCGCCGTGCCGTCCGCACCGTGCGCCGCGCCGTCCGCACCGTGCG
>CALBXO010000532.1 GCA_937890335.1 uncultured Pseudomonadota bacterium
TTCTGTACGCGGAAGTTGGTCTACTGGTGGGGGTTCTACAAACAGGTGACTGCGACCCAATCCCTCGGGCGAAACGGTGTGTGCGTGCCGGTGAACAGGCCCATGCTGAAGCCTGTGACCGCCAACACGCACGAGAACGCGGGCTGGTATTTTCACGCCAATGAGCCCGTGGTCATCCGCGCCACCGAACCGTGTCGCGTCGCTGCCAAGGGGCGACCGGGCCTGCCCCAGAGCGTGCTGGACGAACGTGGGCTCGAGATCCGCGGGGATGTCGCGGTCAAGATTACCGACGACACCAAGGCGTGCGTGATCCAACCGGATGTGGGAGTCGGCTTGGACCTGGGCGTCGACGACGTCAGCATCGATGTCGGTGACACTGACGCAGAGATGGACACCGACCTCGACGTCGCAGATCCGGACGTACTGCCCGACATGGATCTGGACCCGGACGTACCGCCCGACCTCCCGTCGGACGCAGAGCTGGACAGTGACGAGGGGCCGGACCTGGGCCGCCCTGACCTTGGCGACGACGCACGCCTCGACTCGGAGTTCGACACGGACCAACCCGACAATGGCTATGACGCACGCCTCGACGCGGAGTCCGACACGGACCAGCCCGACGTGAACCCGCAACCCGACGCCCGCTTCGAGTTCGACTGATCCAGGTCGTCCGGTGACGCTGCGCCGCCGATCACGTCAGGCTGGCGTACGGCCGAGATCTGGCTTCACCGGCGAATGCCTGACCGACGCCTGCCCCTGCATGGCCAAAAGGCATTGGAGGCTTCGTCGACGAGCCGGAGGGGTTCCAGGTCCCCATCATGCGCGGGTTCTGCTGCCGCTATGCCACTGCCTGAGCAGGGGGAGCGACAGGCGGGTCATCGGCACAGCCCGTTCTCTACCACCCTCGACGAGGACGGTGCCGGGTCCAGGCGACTCTCCAGGGCCTCCGCGCTGGCCTGCGGCAGCATGCAGTTGCGCTGGATGACCAGCGGGCCTTCCACGCCGCTGATGCCGGCCAGGCCGTCCAGCGAAGTCAGCGCACTGTTGGCCTCGATGTTGAGCTCGTCGGGGACCGTACCGGTGACGCTGGCCAGCCCGTCCAGACTGGGCAGCGCGGTGAGGCTTTGGACCTTGATCGAGGTCGGAGGCGTCACCAGCGAGGGAGCGTCCAAGGTCTCGAGCAAGGGCAGGGCGAGGAGCCGCAGCTGGCCTCCCACGGTGTCCAACACCGGAAACTCCAGCGAGAGCAGCTCCGCGTGCGAGATCACCTGCACGTGCCCACCGACCGAAGTGAGTGCCGTGAATTCCAGGGCGCCCAGGCTGGCGTTGCCCTCGAACACGATGTCGCCGTCGACAGTCTCCAGCGTCTGAAGCCCCGTACCAGTTGCCAACATCGGGTTGGCAACGATGCGAACTACGCCCTCGACGTTGGTGAGAGACGAGAACCCGTCGATGTCTCTGAGCTGCGCGTTGCTGACAATCAGGAGGCCGTCGGCGTGGGTGAGATTCTCCAGTCCATTCACGTTGAGAATGTCGCAAGCTTCCAGGCTGATGATCTCGGCGCCGGTGATTCCGCGCAGCCCGCTGACGTTGGTCAGAGCACGGTTGTTGACGATGCTGATGTTGCCTGGAACTTCACCCTCGATTCGGCCGAGCGCGTCGACGCTCCGGAGCGCCACGTTGGTCCGGACTGTCAGGTGGCCCGCCAGGCTGGTGAGCCCGTCGATGCCGTCCAGCGCATCGAGCTGCGGGTTGTTCGTGATCGTGATGTTGCCGGTGACCCGGACCAGGCTCGACAGGATGCTGAGATCCGTGAGGCTGTTCGAGTCGATGAGGAGATCGCCGTCTACGCACTCGACCGTGAGGTTGTCTTCGACCTGCGCCACATTGACGCTCCTGATCGACAGGTTGCCGCGGATGCGGTGATAGCCAACCGCCTCCGCGACCTGCGTGGTTCCGACGAGCCCCAGATTGTCGCGGAACTCCACGGGCTGTGTGCAGTTGGTGCGGCAAACGCAGCCATCGTTGAGCTCCTCGTCACACTCCTCGTTGAACGGTGCAGCATCGTCGCGAACGCCGTCGCCGCAGTAGGGGAGCGTGCAGTCCGTGCGACAGACATTGGCGACCACATCGCTGTTGTCGTCGCCGTCGTCGCAGGCCTCGTCGCTTGCGTGCAGGCCGTCTCCGCACTCCGACAGGCAGACGGACGGGTCGCCCAGGCAGACAAAGCCGAACTCGACCTCGCAGGCGGCGTTGCAGCCGTCCCCGTCCTCGTCATTGCGGTCGTCACAGCCTTCGTCTGACGCCACAATGCCGTCGCCGCACTCGGATTCGCAGATGGAGGGCTCGCCGATGCATTCGAATCCCCTCTCCACCTCGCACAGGTCGGAGCAGCCGTCCTCGGGGTCGTCATTGTCGTCGTCGCACTCCTCATCGGACGCGATCACGCCGTCGCCGCACTCGGATTCGCAGATGGAGGGGACGCCTCGGCAGATGAAACCGGGCTCCACAACGCATCCGGAGGTGCAGCCGTCTTCGTCTTCGTCGTTGCCGTCGTCGCAGGCATCGTCCTGCGCGTGGACAAAGCCATCACCGCATTCGGCCAGGGTGCACATTGTCCCGACGCAGTCGTCGTCGTCGTCGTCATTGCCGTCGTCACACGCCTCGGCGCCCTCCCACACAAGCCCGTCGCCACACTCGGCCAACTCGCAGTCGTTGGTGCACCCGTCGGTGTCGTCGTCGTTGCCGTCGTCGCATGCCTCGCCGTCCGCGTTCCGGATGCCGTCGCCGCAGACGTTCTGGAGGCAGTTGTTGAGGCACCCGTCCTCGGGATCGAGGTTGGCGTCGTCGCACTCCTCGCCGTCGTCGGGGACGCCGTCGCCGCATGTGCCTCAGACCGGCGTCGCCTCGCTGCGCACGCAGGGCGTACCCCGAACCAATAGCGTCGCGGCGGGCTCGCGTCCCGCGTCGGTTTGTATCAGGACCTGGGCTACGAGCGTGTCGACCACGTCTGTCGCCGGGTGGAAGAAGACGCTGAACGTGTAGGTCTCCTGGGTTCGCAGTTTGTCCTCAGCCTCGGCAGGTTCGCACCCCTCGAAGGTGTCCGGGCTCCCGTCGCACAGGGTGAAACCCCCATTGGCGCTGGCCTGGCTGGTCTGGCAGTCCCCGTCCCCATCGAGAAAGCAGATGGATTGCACGGACAGCGGCACCGCGCCGATGGCCTGGACGACCTGCACCACGCGCCCAACCTGCCCCGCCGACACCGTGGTGAACTCCACCGTGGTGGTTTGACCCTCGACCTCGCCGGCGGGTGTTGTGATGAATTGGACCTCGGGATCAAGGTCAACGGTGGAGATGGGGATCGTCGCGGTGCCACCGTTGGTCTCGATGGTCAGGGTGCCGCTGTCGGTTTGGGCGTCGAGGACGGTCCAGCGCAGCACGAGATCTTCCTGACTCTCGCCGGGGATCGTCTTCTGTCCGCTGGCCCAATCGTCGGCGTCCAAAATGGCCAACTCCAACGTGCCGTCGTCCTCCGCCAGCGTCACC
>CALBXO010000533.1 GCA_937890335.1 uncultured Pseudomonadota bacterium
CCGCTGGGAATCAGCGCGCTGACGCTTGGCCCGGCGGCGCGGAGGGCATGAACGGTGACCCCTGCGTCGCGCAGCGCGGCGCGCAATGCGCGCGCACAGCGCGGTCGGTCACCGATGCCGGTGCCAACGGCGGCGACGACCCCGCGGGACAGGTCCACCGTGGCGGCGGAATTGAGCGCCAACAGGCTCTCCCGCAGGCTGTCCTCGTCGTGGATGTCGTCGCGTGCGAGCAGGAGGGTGGTCTCGTCGCCCTCTGTCTGGCACCACGGCGAGGCGAGGTCCTCCACCGCCTCAAAGAGGGGCTCCGGGTCGCCCGGCCATCGCACGTACAGCAGCTGGTCAAACCCCGTGACGGCCCGAATTCCGAGGCCTGCCTCCTCTGCGGCGATTCGCTCCTCGAGCCCGTCCACCCGGCGGAATCCACCGCCACCATGGATGTGCGTTCCCGAACCGTCGGTGTGCGTGGACCGAGCATACAGTGCGATGCCCGCCCGCCGCGCAAACTCCACGGCGGTCGCGTTGAGGACTTTGGCGCCCATGCGCGCAAGCTCCTGCATCTCGTCGTAGGTGATCTGTTCGAGCTTGTGGGCGTCCGCGACCAGGCGAGGGTCGGTGGAATAGATGCCGTCTACGTCGCTGTAGATTTCGCAGGCTTCGGCGCCCAGCGCCGCGGCGAGCGCCACCGCGGTGGTGTCTGAGCCGCCACGGCCCAATGTGGTGATCTCACGACGGTAGCTGGCGCCTTGGTATCCGGCGACGATGACGACCCGTCCAGCTGCCAGCTCGTCCTGGATGCGGTAGGGACGCACCTCGACGATGCGGGCGGTCGAGTGTCCGCTCGTCGTCAGGATGCCCGATTGGCTCCCCGTGAAACTGATGGCGTCCACACCGTGACTGTGGATGGCCATGGACAGCAGGGCGACGCTGATCCGCTCACCGACGCTGAGCAGCATATCGAGCTCACGGCGCGACGGCTTGGGGTTGATCTGCCTGGCTTTGTCGAGCAGCTCGTCGGTGGTGTTGCCCATGGCCGAGACCACGACCACGACGTCGTAGCCCGAGCGAAAGGTCTGCGCGATCTTGCTGGCCACAGCCTGGATCTTGTCCAGGTCGGACACGGAGCTGCCGCCGTACTTATGCACGACGATGGGTTTGGACATGGAGGCCTCGTCAGAAGCGGAGCTCGACCCCGATGCGGGGGATGATGGGGGGATCGACGGGTTGCTGGGACCAGGCGACGTAGTTGATCTCGATGTACGCCGCCAGGTTCCCGGTTGTCAGGTAGTACCCGCCGCCCACGAGGGCCAGCTGGTTCTGCGGGTCGAGCACGCGCACGGCGTACGCGGCGCGGGCATAGAGCTTTGGCAGTACAAACAGGCGGGCGCCCGGCGTAAGTTCAACCTGCAACAGGTCAAAGTCCGGCGTGAACCCAAACAGGACCTCGCTGTCCGCGTCGAGGGCCAGCCGCTCATGGACCGCGTAGCTGAGCCCGCCGGAGACGGAGGCACCGAAGTTGGTGCGCTCGGTCCCGTCTGCGTCGATGTAGCGAACACCAAAAACACCGAGGCCGAGTCGCGATCCCACGGCACCGCGTCGCAAATACCCGTCCTTGGATCTCGATTGGGCCTCAGCTGTGGTGTCGGCGAACAGGGTCGCCACCAGCACCAAAGCGCCCACCCAGAGCGCGTTCCTGCACATGTCGTAAGTGTCGCAGGCAACGCGGGCCCTTACAAGACGGCGCGCGCGACCCTCTATTGCGCCACGGGCTCGCCCGGCCCGGCCGGTTCCTCTGGCTCGGGCTGGAGGAGCGATCCTGCGGGCATCGCCTCGACGTACACCTCGGCGCAGCCCGAGCCCACAATGGGCAGATCATCGCTCCAGATGACCTGCGATATGGTGTAGCCGAACACGACTCCAGGCTCTCCGGGGCGGTCCACGAACCGATGTTCGCCGGCCGCCGCCATGACGGGCAACCGAGTGTACTGTCGCTCGCCGAGTTTTCGCCGGAACACGACGGCCCCACATGACGAGCAGCCCTTCCAGGCCAGTTCAATGTGTTGGCCCAGGGCCCGCGCGGTGGTGGCGGTGGGCGGCGCGGGCGGCGCCAGCCAGTGCACGCGGGTGGCCTGCGAGGCGCCGATGACGTCCTCACCGCTGAGCTCGGCGGCGGCGTACTCGTAGACGGTGTCTGGCTCGACCGAGGCGTCGAGAAACTGCACAGGGCCGCGCGTATCGAAGCGGTAGTGGACACCAAAGGAGGACTCGCCGCGGGTGCGCCGAAGCAGCGCGAGCTGGCCCTCGTCGGACTCGTCGAGCGCCACCTTGAGCAAGAGCCCTCGGGGCTGTCCTTCCACGGCGGCGACCGTCGCGGAAGTTTCTGGTGGCAGGGCAGGCGTGGCGGGCGTCACCGGAGGTCCCGGTAGGGCGCACGCGCTCGTGAGAGCGAGGATCAGAGCCGGGACCAGGCGCGCACGCTTGTTCATAGCGGGTGGGGACGCCGGGGCCCGGAGGGGATCAGAAGAACCAGAACATCCGCGCTTGAATGGTCTGCGCGATCTGCGCCTCACGCTCGGGACCGTCCTCCTCCTGGAAGGTCGACCCGATGAATCCGGGATAGGTCAGCCGGGTCCGGCCGTATTTCTCGTCAAATGCGGAGCCGGGCAGCAGGAGCCCGTAGCCGAGGTCCGCCTGGAATTTCTCATGCTCGCGGTAGAAGAGCAGGCCGTCGAACTCAAGGCCAAGGTCACGCTCGCCGCTCGGCGTCGCGGCGGCCTTGTGGGCCAGGGAGTAGATGGCGTCAAAGCGGAAGCCAAACGTGTCGCGGTTGCGAGTCCAGAAGTCGAACTGGACCCAGGGCTTGATGTACGTGGCGTTGGTCACGGAGCCGATGATCTCGCGGAAGAGGATCATGTCTACGTGGTAGTCGCGGTCGAACTTGAAGTTGGAGGGCTGATCCAGGGGGTCGACCTTTCCGTCGTTGAGCTGGAATCCGAAGTTCTTGCGGCCGGTGGCGAAGCCCGAGTACAGGCCGAAGGTCAGGAGCTTGTTGTGGCGGTACTCGCTCTCGAAGGCGCCGCCGTACTGACGGATCTCGCGGAAGCGGGACTTGCACGCCTCCGAGCTCTGGTTCTCGGCGGAGAAGCAGTCGGTGGCGC
>CALBXO010000534.1 GCA_937890335.1 uncultured Pseudomonadota bacterium
CTGTTCCTGCACGTGGAGAACCGGAGGGATTCCGGCAGCGGCCACGGTTGGTCAGGCGCACAGACGCTGTTCTGGAACGGCGTGGCCGTCGGCATTCGCGCAGACGCGCCCCAGGCCGCCATGAACTGGACCATCGGGTGCATGGGGGCCGAGCAGGAGGGCCAGTGGGCGCCCGACGAGCCGCGCGGCTGGTGGGAGTCACACGGCCGGCCCGTGGAGCCGAGGAGCATCTACCTGTGGCAGCTCCGCGATCGCCTCGGCGAAGGGGCGGTTCGGGCCGTGACCACCGAGCCGCAGCGCAATGGGCGCATCTGGGCTCAGCTGGCGGCGTGGCGGGGCGAAGGACCGCTGGCAGATGCGGTGGCCGCCCGCTCCGGACGCTGCGACTCTGGTCTCTCCAACGGGCTGGCGTGTTGCGATGCGGGGTGTGGCCAGTGCGGAGGGCAGGGCTGCGGCGGCAGACCCGGTGGGGCAGCGGCATGCTGCACGGGCTCGATCCTCACTTCGGGCCGCTCCTGCCTCACCGCTGACGCCCCCTGCATCTCCGAACCCCAATTCTCACCCCTCATCCCCTGACCGCAGGGCCGAACGACCCACCCGGATCTTGGCAGCGAGTCAGACACCCGCAACCGTTTGCAGGAGACAGGCTCCTGGCCGCACGGCGTCAGCGCGGGAGGCGGTCGATTGTCTTGCACTCCGAGGCCGACGGCTTGTCCCTCAGGTGCTCGATGACATCGTCGGCGTAGCGGGTCAGAGTCGCCGGGTTCTGCTCCAGGAACTCGAGAAGCGTGTGTCGCATCCGCTGGCTGCGGTCCGCGTGGCGACCGGCATTGCGGAGCGCGGCGACGACATCCGCGGCGACGTCCTTGGCGGGTGCCTTGGGCAGCGCGTCGTGCCAGCGCAGGTAGCTGTCCACCTGGTCGAGCCTCGGTGGCGCTTCTGGCGGGCCCGGTTCCGGCTGCGCCTCGCCGCGCAAGGCGCGCACGACAGAATCCAGCCCCGGATCGGGCTTCAGATAGAGGTCCTGTTGAGGGTAGGGGATCCCGATCCCCTGTTCCTTGAGCACGTCCCAGATGTGAAAATTGAGTTCACCCGTCAGCTGCATGCGGTCGATGCGGCGCACGTCGATCCAAACCAGCAGCTCCATATCGACGGAGCTGTCGCCAAACCCGATAAGCCAGACCTCCGGGGCGGGCTTGCGCAGCACCGCCCGGTGCCGGCGGGCAGCGTTGAGAAGTGCTTGCTCCACGTGGCGGACGTCCGAGTTGTAGTGGACCCCGACAGGGATGTGCACGCGCACCTGCGGTGAGGTGTAGGTGTAGTTGGTGATGGTCTCGGCAACGAGCCGGCTCGACGGAATCACCAGCTCCGTGTTGTCCGGCGTCACGATGTGGACAGAACGCGCGCCGAGCGACTCCACCCGCCCAAACTGGTCCTCCATCTGGATCAGGTCACCCTTCTTGACGCTGCGGCCAAAGAGCAAAATGAAGCCACTGACGAGGTTCCGCGTGATGTCCTGGAGCCCAAAGCCGATGCCGACGCTGAACGCGGTCGCCAGCACGGCGATGGCCCCGAGGTTCACACCCAGTGCCGACAGCGCCGTGAGGAAACCTGTGGTCACCAGCACGTAGTGCGCGACGGTATTGATGGCGTACCCGACGCCGATTTCCAGGCCGATGCGGGGGTAGACCCGCTCCATCAGGAACGGCCGCAGGCCCCGGCTGATGAGCACGAAGATCCCAAACAGCAGGGCTGCCTGCGCGACGCCGTAGATCGAGATGTCGCGCCCGGCTGCCCGAAGCAGAGGAAACTTCAGGAACGCCAGAAGGAAGTCCCACAGCCCCAGCACACTGAACACGACGAACGCCAGCGTGAGCAGCAGCGCCACCTGGCCGCCGCGCTCCAGACGGTTGAGCGAGTCGACCTGCTGGTCCTCGTCACTGGCGTCCAACCGGCTCTCGATCCAGCGGCTGAAGCGCCGTTGGATAACGGCAGCGACGGCAACCAGGGCGATGATGGCGTAACCCCGTAGCAACAGGAACCGCGCCGCGTTCTCAAATCCGATGGCCCACAGCAGGTGAAGCCCCACCGAGATGCCCAGGAACCAGCGGAAGTTTCGCTCGATCTGCGTGCGCAGGCGCGACCAGACCACATTGTCGTCGAGGTCGGGCAGGAGATGCATGAACTCCGGTCGGAGCCACGCCAGCCGGATGGTCAACGCCATGACGATGACCTGAAGTGAGAAGCGCACGAGCGCGCGCAGCTCCGGGTCGAAATTGGTGATGTCCAGCGCGACCAGCGCCAGGTTCACCCACAGACAAACCCGCAGTCCCCAACGCACGAGCGGACCCAGCTTCCGAATGCTCGCGGGCTCTACGTCAAAGACGTTGCCGCCGAGCAGGGCAGTGGCGACACCCTGGAGCGCCCGGTACGCCAGAAAGTACCAGAGTCCCTTGCCCAGAATGCGGCCGCCCATGGTCGCTTCTGCGTTGAAAAACGCGGTGCCGACCGACGCCGCTATCTGCAGCGCAAATGCGGGGAGCGTGTAGCGGACGACGGTGGCCACGGCCGCCACGGGGCGTTTGGTCCAACCCGGAAACCGCAGCGTGGACCGACCGATGATGGGCGTGATCCACGGGCCGACGCGGCGATCGAACACGAAGAGGAGCAGGAGAAGGCAGACGAAGCCGACGACGGGGGCGAGGCCCAGGAGCGGGGCGCCAAATGGGTCCTCCGCCATCTCCGCCCACCAGGTGCGGACCGGGGCCACGACGAGTCCCATCCGATCCGGCAGCGTTCGCAGCGTGCCGAGGTCGAATCCAATCGCGGCCCGATCAAAGAAGCGGCGCCATGGGCTGCCCGATTCCTTGGGTTCGGGAAGCTGAAGGTCCTCGGGGAAGAACTGGAAGGTCGAGGTGTCCTGCCTTTCGGGTTCCTCTTCCGTGGCGTTCGCCTCCTCCTGCTCCTCCCCACCGGGCAGCCCCAGGAGCGGTCCGAGATCCTGTGCCACGGCAGGCGAACTGATCCCGCCGAGGTAGAGGACGGCGGCGACGGCGATGGCAAGTTGGAATCGGCGGCTCACCCGGCGTCCCTCAGCGCGGCGCGGGCCGCGTCGGCGAGCGCCCCACGCCCAGACAGGGAGAGCCTGCGGAGCTCCGCCCGCGCCTCCGCGTCGCGGGTCCGCGCCAACAGCGCGACGGCTCGAACGGACACCTCGATGGGGGCGTGGGTGAGTACTTGAATGAGAGATGGTGCTGCCACCGGGGAGCCGGGGGGCATCCATCGCTCCAGCACACCGATCGCGGCCAGGAGCACATCCTTGCTGCCGGACGTCAGCGCGGTACAGAGGCGGCGCAGCTCCGGCGGATGCAGTTCCGGCCTGTATCCGGCGTGGACGAGCTCCTCGAGCAGGTGCAGCCCTTGAATGCGGAGGCTGGCCTTGGGGGCGCCCATGGCCCGCAACCCAGCCGCGAGGACCGCTTCGCTGGACGACGGGGGCAGGGGGACCTCGGCAGCGCTCTCGAGCAGCGACAGGAGCGCTGTGGCGGTCTGAACCCTGGTATCGGGGGCGTCGTCGCCGGACGCCTCGCGCAGCGCCGTCGTTGCGTGCTCGGCCAGCACATGCGCGTGGGGGGTCAATTGACCCGGAGGGACGCGCTTGAGTCCTCGGCAGGCCCCGTCCCGAACCCAGTCATCCCCGTCGGCGACGGAGCGAACCAGCAGTGCCACCGACGCCTCGGACGGGATGCGCCCGAGCGCCTCGACACAGGCAGCGCGGACAAAGACGTCGCCTGTGGCGCTGAGGGCGACCAGATCGCGCAGCAGCGCCCCACGCTCGGCGCGCTCGAGCGAATCGACGCCCGTCGCCGAGATGACCCGGAGGCACCGGGCCTTGAGGTCGTCGTCGCTGGTCGGGTTTCGCAGCCGGGCCAGCACCGGGGCGAGCCCGCGCGGGTCCCTCAGCCTCGCCAACGCCTCAAGCGCAGTCTGCCGGCCGAGCCGGTTGGGTCCGGTCAGGACCCGCAACACGAGCCCCATCATGTCCTGCCCGGCGGCGGTCCGTCGCTCCAGCTCCGCCATCCCGAGATCCCGGCGCGTGGACTGCGGAGACTGCAAGGCGTGCTCGATGTCCACGGGCTCCATCAGCTCGTCGTGACTGACGGAAGGGACTGGGCCCGATTGCGCAGCGGCGAGGCCGAGCGTCGCACGTTCCTGGACGAACGCCTCTGGGTCGGACAATCCCCTGGAAACGGCGGGCGCCAGACGCGGATCGCCGATCTTGCCGAGCGCTTCGTAGGCGTAGCCACGGACGAAGACGTCCTCGTCCATAATCGCCCGCTCCAGGAAATTGTGGAGGCGTCGAGCGTCGTCGCGACCCGAGGTCATGGACGCGGCGAGCGCCTGCATCGCGAACGCCCGGTTGTCGCCGAGTTCAGTCCCATGGGTCTCCAAGTAGTCCACCAGCGCGCCGACCGCGCGTGGGTCGGCGACTCGGACCAGGGCGCGCAGCGAACCTGACCTCATGTGACGCTCGCTGGACGCCAGGCCCTGCACGAGCGCGGCGGTCGCAGACTTGCCCATGTTGACGATGAGCTCCACCGCACGGTGTCGCTCGTCCCGAAGGGGATGATTGAAGAAGGACATCAGGCGCAGCGCCCGATCCGTGTCGTCGGCGTCGCGCTGTTGAGCCAGCAATTCGTCACTCATCCGCACAGTGTGCCTCAGAAGGGCGCGCTCGTCAGCAGCCAGCGCGCACCCACCCGCTTCAGCGTGAAAACAGCGCGCGTCTTCTCCCCGGCCGCGCGGTACAGGGTGGAGTGAACCGCGGCGCTCTGCCCGTCGTCGCGCACTTCGATCCTGTTGACCTCGAGAGAATCAAGCGCGCCCGGCGTAGCGGCGACCCGCGACAGAAACGCCGCGCGGGCGAGGTCCTGGCAGCTGCCCTCGGGGTGGCTACAGCGAAAATCCAGCGTAAGGGCGAGCAATTGCGCCTCTTCTCCGCCGGCGGCCGGCGTCTCGCGCACCAGCCGCGCCTGGTCGCAGACCTCAGGTGTGGCGCGCCCGCCGGCCTGCCAGGCGGCCGCGAAGGATGGCGCGCAGAACGGGCCGCCGTCGACGCTGTCGTGATGAAGGAGAAACAGCGTCTCCCGATCCCCGTGCACAGCCGCCGATTCCACCCGTGCCATCGTCTCTCGCACCGCGTCCTCGGGCGTGTTGCACCCGGCGGCGAGCACGGCAATGACGGGCACGATGGCCCAGTTCAGTAGACGAGCCACAAGATGATCAGGAAAAAGACAGTGCAAGCCGCGAGCATTCCGAGCGCACCGGGCTCAAAACCGGTGGCGCTGCGCATGCGCTGCGCCGCGTGGAGGATCTCGGCCGGGGCGGTCGCGCTGGCCAGAATGGGGTCCAGCTCCGCGCGCGTTTTCCGGTAGTCACCAAACTCAAAGAAGGCCAGGGCACGCTCCAACGAAGCGGTGTCTGGATGGTCGCGCAGGTTGTCTGGGATCCGAAGGCGCTCGAGCGGTGTGGGCACGCGCGCAGAGCTGCCCTCACGTGCGGGCGCACGCTCAGAAGGGTCTGACTCTGGGCTGCCGGCCTCGGCGCCGCCCATCAGTAGCGGAGGTAGCGCTCGTGGACTTTGTAGGCCGTGCCGGGCGCGTACTCGACGTCGACCGTGTCCTCGACGGGCACCATCCGCTTGCTGACAAAGCACATGATGCGGCGGCCGCTGTACTCTTTCTTCGGGGTGCCGTCGTCGTCCTCGTCGTCGAGATCGGCGTCATCCAGATCCAGATCGTCGTCGAGCTCCTCGGCGTCGTCGTACTGCTCGTTCTCGTTCATCGTATCCTCAACTGAACGCGGCGTAGGCCGCGAGTGGGCGCGGTTGTCTAGCACACGTATTCGGCCGGTTCAAGTTGGGAGTGGGACCTGCCGATGGGCATTTGTTTTCCGGGCCAGGAGGAACCATGTCCCCGCGCTGTACCACCCGACGTTCACTCTTTCTCGCAGCCGCGGTCTTCTGCGGCGCGATCGCCGTGGCGACGCCCGCGATGGCCGATTCCGATTCCTGGGCCACCGTGGGGGCCGGAGCACGGCTCGCCTACCAGGAGCCGGGACTGACCGAGGCCACCGGCCAGGACTATATGCTGGCCCTCGGGGTTCGCGGCGAGTTCCTGTACGCGTTCGGCGCGGAGTTCGAGTACATGCCGCTGGCCAAAAGGCTGGAGGACGACATCTACCGCTCCTCGCTGCGGCTGACCGTCCACCTCCACCTGGTCAACTCCCGGTACTTCGATTTGCACCTCGGCGCCGGCTTCGCGTCCGACTCCTTTGGGGATCTGGTCAATGTGGAGGGAGCCTCTACGGTGTACCGGCTTGGGGTGGGGACGGAGATTGTACTCGGCGGCCATTGGGCGCTGGGTGTGGATGGCTATTGGAACCTTCCGGGGCTGGGCTACTACAACCAGCGGCTCACCGCGTCGCTCCAGGACGAGGGAGAGGTCCCCAGTCCGTCGGATCAGATTGATCCGTCGCAGATCGAGTTCGGGTTTGCGCTCCGGTACTACCTCTAGCCCCGAAAGGAGCGAAGATTTCGTTGCGAGGGCGGTGTATCCGCGTCCGCGGCAGGAATCTTCGCTCCTTTCGGGTCGAGCCCCGTCCGGCTGGTCCAGCCCGGTCTGAGTCGTGCGGGACATGCGCCGGCCCGCGCCAAAAGCCAACCCTTCCGAGGGTTGCCTTTTCTTTTTTGCCCCTGGGGTCCGCGTGCCACGCCATCCCCCATGGGCGGGATAGTCCCCCACTGTCTGCCACTGCAGATTTTGATGCCGTTGGTGACGGGGTTAAGACGCCAGCCAAGCAGGTGCGGTGCAGCGATCGTGCGCAGATCAGGGGCGATCGCATGCGATCGCTGTTGCGATCAGGCCAGGTCTGCGTCGTCAGTCACGAGATCCGGGGCGGAAGTTGGGTCGTGGTCGGGTGCGTGCAGGTAGTTTCTTGTGCCGCGGGGTGTGCGCCTGTCAGTACGATTTCTTTCGATGTTGACGAGTTCCCGGCGGTCACGGGAGTGGTGCGCGTCTGTCCGGCATTCGCTTCCATAAGCGGCAGGGGTGCGGATTGGTCATGGGGCCGACGGTGACGGGCTCGCACAAGTTTTTTTGTTGACCGGTTTGGACGCCCCGGCCTACTCTGCGGTTGAGCACGGTGGGTGGAAGTGGCACGCCGTGGCACGCTTCAGATGGAAGCGAGTCACTGTGGGTCATTCACCAAGCATCGCCGGGCCAGAGGGTGGCCTCAGGGATGAGGCCTCGCAGTCAAGGACGACGCACCCTCTGCCTCGGCAACATGGCCAATGGGTTTTCGCGGAACGTACGAGCATTCGCTGGACGAGAAGGGACGCACGAGCGTGCCCTCACGGTTCCGTCGCGTCTTCTCGGCCGCAGCCCAGGCCGTCGAAGGGCAACAGGGGGCAGGCGCAAGGACCGCGCTGATCCTGAGTCCTTCGGACGACGGGTGTCTGATCGCGTGGACGTTGGATCGCTGGACAGAGTTCGAGGCCAATGTGCTCGCGCTTCCCAGGTTCCGGGAAGACGCCTTGTGGTTGCGACGCTTCATGCTCGCGGAGGCCGAGGAGGTGCAGATCGACTCCTCGGGTCGGATCCTTCTTCCCGCAAGGATGCGGGAGGAGGCCGATATCCACACGTCGGTGTTGTGGAAGGGGCAGGGCGACATGTGTGAGCTGTGGTCCCCCGACCGCTTCAGCGCCGTGAAGGCACGCGAGGGCAAGCGACCCGACCTCGGGGACCTCGTCCTCTAAGACATTGATTCAACGCTTTTGTGTTGGGCGCTGGGATGTATCGGGCCTGAGCCCGTCGGTGGGTCGCCAGGGAGGCGGCGAGTCGGCGGGGATCCCACACGCGCTCCGGCGCAACGTGTTCTCCAGGGAAGGGGGGCGCGCTGTGCCACGTTTCTGAGGCCGTCGGTTCGGCCGGGCAGCGCTCTGCGCTGGTCGTCCGCTTCGCCGGTCGTTCTACTTGGGGCACGCGGTGGCAGGGTTTCGACATGAGTCCGTCATGGTCGACGAGGTGCTCGATATCCTCGAGCCGGAGCGCGGCGGTGTGTTCATCGACCTGACGCTCGGCGGAGGTGGGCATGCCGCCCATGTGCTGCGACGGGGCCCGCAGGTCCGACTCATTGGCGTCGACCGCGACCCAGCCGCCATCGCCGCCGCGGGGGCACACCTCGCCGAGTTCCAGGATCGCGTCACCCTTGTCCAGTCCAACCACGGCCAGGTCCGAGAAGTGCTCGCCGAGCTCGGCGTGGACACGGTGGACGGGTTGCTGCTGGACGCCGGCGTCTCGTCGCACCAATTGGACACGCCCGAGAGAGGCTTCTCCTTCTCCCACGACGCCCCACTCGACATGAGAATGGGGCCGGATGCGCAGAGAGTGACCGACCTGATCGACGACACGTCGGAAAGAGATTTGGCGAAAATCTTGGGCACCTACGGCGAGATTCGTGGCGCCGGGAGGCTCGCACGTGCGATCTTACGGGCACGGGCACAGGGAGTGCTCGAGACTACGGCCCAGCTCGCCGAGCTGGCAGGCCCAAGGAGGGGCAAGCGCGTGCATCCGGCCACGAAGCTGTTTCAAGCTCTGCGCATCGCAGCCAATCGCGAACTCGACTCGCTCGAGGTCGTGGTGGACAGCCTTCCCGACGTATTGGCCCCTGGAGGGCGCGCCGCTTTCATCTCCTTCCACAGCCTGGAGGACCGCATCGTCAAACACGGCGTGCGCTCCCTCGAGGACGGATGCACCTGCCCTCGGGACCTTCCCGAGTGCGCATGTGGCTTTGTGCAAAAGGTCAAACGGTATGGCGGATTGCGCCGACCGGGCGAAAAAGAGATCGCCGTCAATCCCCGATCCCGATCAGCTCGGCTGCGCGGGGCGGTCCGGCTTCAGGAGGCGTAGTCATGGACGATCGCGCTGGAAAATCATCGAACGCGCAGGAGCGCGAGCCGTCGCGGCTGACCCCGGGCGGGCAGGGCGCGTTGGTGGTCCTCGGGACCCTGCTCATTACAGGGCTCATTGTGGGCGTGCTCCTGCTTCAGGTCTGGAACCGCGTCCAGGTCTTTGAGCTCGGCTACCAGATGACGGCGCTGACCCGTGAGCGGCAGCAGCTGTTTGAGGAGCGCGAGCGACTCCGGATTGAGATGGTGGTCTCGTCCACTACGGAGCGGCTCGACAAAGTAGCCCGCGAGGATCTCGGGTTGGTGCCCATCGCCGCGCACCAGGTCGTCGTCATCGAGGACCGCCGCACCGCGAGCGTCGAGGTCGCCCAATGAGTGGCCTGCTCGCCCGCTTTCCGCGGCTCCGGCGCGTCCAATTCCGCATGTCGCTGGCGGTGTCCGTCGTGTTCCTTCTCCTGATCGCAGTGATCTACCGCGCGCACTACGTGCACGCGGAACAGGGAGAGGAGCTCGTCAAGAAGTCCGAGCGGCAGATGAACCGCGAGCTCACGCTCAAGGCGCGCCGCGGTTCGGTCCAGGATCGCAACGGGACGCTGCTGGCCGTCAGTGTTGAGGTGAGCTCGGTCTACGCCAACCCGCGCTTGTTGGACGACAAAGACGGAGCGCTCGAGCTGCTCGCCGAGGCGCTCGACGGCGACATCGACCGGGACCAGGTACGCCGCCGCCTGCACAGTGGCCGCGGCTTTGTGTGGATCGCGCGCCGTGTGTCCCCAGCCTTGGGCGCGCGCGTAAAGAAACTCAAGCTTCCGGGCGTGGGCATCACCGCAGAGGCGCAGCGCTTCTACCCGCTCAAGGAGCGCGCCGGGCACCTGCTCGGATTTGTCGGCGGTGACGACTACGCTGGGCTTGAGGGCCTCGAGCGTGCGTTCGACGACCGGCTTGAGGGCGGCGAGTACTCCCTGCCTGTCACCACGGATTCGCGCGGCCGACGCATGTACACCGGCGACGCGCCTGAGTTCACCTCGCTCGAGGGGCAGAGCGTCGTGCTGACCATCGACGAACGGCTCCAGTACATCGCGGAGACGGAGCTGGCCCACGGACTCAAGCGCACGCATGCCTCCAGCGGCTCCGTAGTGGTCACCGATCCCCACACCGGCGAGATCCTCGCCATGGCCAGTGGGCCGCAGTTCAACCCGAATCTGAGGGCTGAATACGAGGCAGTGGACTGGCGCAACCGTCCGGTCCTGGACACCTTCGAGCCCGGCTCGATCTTCAAGACCGTGACGCTCGCCTCCGCCCTCCAGGAGGGTTCGGCGACGCTGGATGACCGCTTTGACATCAACCGCGGCAAGCTGAAGATCGGCGACGACACCATCCGCGACAGTCACGCGACGCCGCATCGCTGGGTCAGCGTCCGCCACATCATCAAGCACAGCTCCAACATCGGGGCCTACCGCATCGCGCGGACGCAGAGCCGCGAGACCTTCGGCAACTACATCCACCTCTTCGGTTTCGGCGAGCGAACGGGCTTGCCCATTCCTGAAGGTCGCGGCCGTATTCGGAACCCCTCCAAATGGCCCGAGGTCACGTTCGCCAACGTCGCGTTCGGGCAGGGGCTGACGATCACAAACCTGCAGATGAACATGGCCCTCGGCGCCATGGCCAACGGGGGCGAGCTGATGAAGCCGCGCCTCGTCAAAGAGATCGTGGATCGCAACGGCGAGACAGTGGAGGCTTTTGGTCCCGAGGTCCGCCGGAGGGTCATGTCGCCGGAGGTCGCCAAGAAGACCGCCGAAGTGATGATGAGCGTCGTCGAAGAGGGCGGCACCGGCACGGCCGCGGGTGATCCTCACTTCAAGGTGGCTGGGAAGACCGGCACCGCGCACAAGGTGGACCCGCGCACGCGCCAGTACAGCAAACGTCTCTACACCGCGTCGTTCGTCGGGTTCGTCCCGGCCGACAACCCGGCGCTGGTGATCACCGTCGTGGTCAACGTGGAGCGCGACTGGCGCGGTCAGGACTACTCGGGGGGAACCGTCGCGGCGCCGATTTTCGCTCGCATCAGCCAGCAGTCGTTGCCCCTCGTGGGGGTTCTGCCGACCAGCAAGCGGCCGGCACCGGCCGCCGACCCGGCCGAGGCCCCGGAGAAGGTCGCCCGGAAGACGCCGTCCACACTCTCTGATCGGACCGAGACGCCGCCGCCTGTCGAGATTGGGATCAGCCGTCCGATGGTGGTCGCCGCGGACACCAAGCTGATGCCGTCCTACCTCGGCAAGTCGCTGCGCGAGAGCCTGGCGATCAGCACGCAGGAAGGGCATCGGGTGCAGGTGCACGGCAGCGGTTGGGTGCAGGGGCAGTGGCCCGGGCCCGGCACGGTGCTGGGCGATGACGACACCGTCCACCTCCGGCTCGCCGGACGCGATTGAGGGCTGACCATGGCGCGTTTGGGAGACCTCGTTGGCGCTCTCACGGCCGGAGGTTTTGAGCCCAAGGTCCGCGGCGCGGCCACTCCGGTTGTTGCCGACATCCAGATTGACTCGCGCCGTGTGACATCCGGCACACTGTTCGTCGCCCTGCGTGGCGCGGTGGCCGATGGCCATGACTACCTCTCGCGGGCTGTCGCCCAGGGCGCATGCGCAGTCGTGGTCGAGACCGACTGGACCGGCGGCGTACCCGCAATTCAAGTGTCGGACACACGGCGCGCGCTGGCCTACCTCGCCGCTGCCTTCTTTGACCACCCCGGGCGCAAGCTCAAGGTGGTCGGGCTCACGGGCACCAACGGCAAAACGACGACGAGCTGGATTCTGGAGTCCATCACGCGCGAGGCCGGGTGGGTGACCGGTGTGGTGGGAACCCTCAACTCTCGCTACGGCGACACCGTTGTCACTGGAATCAACACGACCCCTCCCTCGCTGGAGCTCCAGCGTCTGCTCGCGCAGATGGTGGCGGCGGAAGTGGACGTGGTGTTCCTGGAGGTTTCGTCGCACGCGCTGGCCGTCGGGCGGGTTCTGGAGCTGCCGTTTGATGTCGCCGCGTTTCTGAACCTCAGCCAGGACCACCTGGACTTTCACGGAACCATGGACGCCTATTTCGCGGCCAAGGAGACGCTCTTCACCGAGCTGCTGCCGGCGAGCGTGGTGGCGGGGAAGGTCCCAGTTGCGGTGCTCAACCTGGACGACAGCTGGGCGGCGCGGGTCCGGGTGCCGGATGGCGTCGAAACTCGGGGTTTCACTCTGAAGGGCGTCGGCCTCGAACTCACCTCGTCCGGGTGTTCGATGAACATCGGCGGCTCGGCGTTTCTGGCGCCCCTCTTGGGGATGCCAAACGCGGAGAACACGGCGGCAGCGGTGGCTGTTGCCCGTGCCTTGGGGCTGGGCGATGAGGTGATCGCGCGTGGCCTGGCCCGAGTCGCGCCCGTGCCGGGAAGGCTCCAGCGCATCCCGGCGGACAGGCCCGGCGCGCCTTTTGTCGTCGTGGACTACGCCCATACGCCGGACGCGGTGGTGAAGGCGGCCGAGGCCATCGGCTCACTGGTGCAGGGGCGCGTGATCGGGCTGCTGGGATGCGGCGGCGACCGGGACCGCAGCAAGCGGCCGAAGATGGGCGCCGCAATCGCCAGGCACGCGGATGTGGTGTTCGCGACGAGCGACAACCCCAGGACGGAGGACCCGGAGGGCATCCTATCCGAGATGGTGTCTGGGATCGCTGAATCGGTGGAAGTGTTCGTGGAGCCCAGCCGGCGCAGAGCCATCGCGCGGGCGGTCGCGGCCGCGGGCCCCGACGACGCCGTGCTCATCGCCGGCAAGGGCCACGAGACCTACCAGGAGATCCACGGCGTGCGCTACCCGCTGTCCGATGTCACCGAGGCGACGGCGGCGCTGGCGCATCCCGCGGGCCGCAGGGTGGTGGAGACGGCATCGGTTGCGGAGATTGCGGCGGCCGTCGGTGGTGAGCTGCATGGGGCCGAACACATCGCGCCCGCGTACAGGGACTGCACCGCCGGTGCGACCACGGACAGCCGGCGTGTGGTGCCGGGATCCGTGTTCTTTGCGCTGCGAGGAGAGAGGTTTGACGGTCACGATTACGTGGCCCAGGTCGGGGCTTCGGGGGCCGTTGCCGTCGTCGTCGAAGAGCTGATCGACGCGCCGGTTGCGCAGGTGTTGGTGGCGGACACCGTGCGCGCGCTTGGCGACCTGGCGCGCCACTTGCTCAGTGAGCTGCGCAAGGCGCGGCCGGACACGACGGTTATTGCCATCACGGGAAGCAACGGCAAGACGACCACCAAGGAGCTGGTCGCCGCCTTGGCTACGGATCTTGTTGGGGTGCCGGCGCACGCGGTGCACAAGAACCCCGGCAATTTCAACAATTGGATCGGGGTCCCGCTGACGGTGTTTGAGTTGCGGTGGGGTCACGAGGTCATCGTTTTGGAGATGGGGGCGAATGCCCCCGGGGAGATTGCCTGGCTCGTGGATGTGGGACGACCGGACGTGGGCGTGCTGACGAGCGTCACCGACGCCCACCTGGAGGGGTTCGGGTCCCGCGCTGGGGTACTCGCCGCCAAGAGCGAGTTGTTCTCCGGGATGGCCGCGGATCGCGTCGCTGTGCTGCCGCACGCCCTCCACGCCGAGGTTCGGCACGGTGCGCGGGCGGTGGTCGTTGGGCAAACGGAGACGTCGGCGGACGTCACTTGGGCGATGGAGGGCGCGAACATCGCCCTCCGCGTTGACAGCGACGTGCTTCGGGGTACCATGGCGAAGGTTCAAGCACTTGCAGGTCGGGTCGAGGTGGCGCTGCCCTTATTGGGCGAGCACAACCGCCAGAACTTTGCCCTCGCATATGCGGCCATCGTCTCGTCTCAGCGGCTGACGCCGCGTCGCGACCCTTCTGGGGGCGTGGTGGAGCTCGAGAGCCTGAATCTGCCGGGCGGCAGACTGCGGGTGGTGGCTGGAGCGGGCGCCTTTGCGGGCGTTCAAGTGCTCGACGATTGCTACAACGCCAACCCAGGGTCCATGGATGCGGGCCTGAAGGTTGCCAAAGAACTGGCCGATCACCTCGGTGGTCGCGCCATCGCCGTACTGGGCGATATGCTGGAACTCGGCAACGAGGCCGGCCGGCTCCACAAGGAAGTGGGTGCAAGGGCGGCGGAGTTCGGAATCACCGGACTCATTGGGTTTGGACCCTTGTCCTCGGACACGGTCCGGGGCGGTTGCGCCCACTCGTCGGCGCCGCAGTGGCATCAACACCAACAGAACATCGATGACGACGACGTAGATTGCGTCGTGGCGACGCTCGCGTCCCGCGTTTCGCCGGGCGATGTCGTGCTCATCAAGGGCAGCCGTGGAATGCGCATGGAGCGCATCGTCGCCCGCCTCACGGGGGAGGGCGCCTGATGTTGTTCCACCTGTTTTTCTACCTGCGCGAACAAGTCGGGGCGTTCAACGTCTTCCGGTACGTGAGCTTCCGCATCGTCGCGGCCATGCTGACGGCGCTGCTCATCAGCTTTGTGCTGTACCCGTGGTTCATCAAGCGGCTTCAGCTTCAGCAGATTGGCCAGGTGGTTCGCGACGACGGACCTGAGTCGCACTTCTCCAAGCGGGGCACGCCCACGATGGGTGGCAGCCTCATTCT